>JAEUMM010000203.1 GCA_016792645.1 Alphaproteobacteria bacterium
TGGGCCGAAGACCTCAAGCTCTTGCGCAGCCAAGCCGAACGCTGCCGCGAAATCCTCTCGCGCCTATCGCAGCAAGGGACGGACGAGAACACGATCGCCCAACGCTTGCCGCTCGCAGCCCTGATCGACGAAATCGCCGAGCCCCACCGCGGCTTCGGCATCGACGTCAACGTCAACGCCGCCGGCACCGGCGCGCTCAACGTCATGCGCACCCCGGAGGTCGTTCACGGCATCGGCAACCTGATCGAAAACGCCGTGGACTTCGCCAACACCCGCGTCGACATCGAAGCCGTCTGGAACACCGACAAGGTCGACATGACCATCAGCGACGACGGAACCGGCTTCAACGCCGATATCCTGGCTCGGCTGGGCGAGCCTTACGTCACCTCCCGCGCGGGTCTCGAGTCCAACCGCAAGGAAGGCGCGCCGGCGAACCTGCACGCCGACGGCCACGCCGGCATGGGGCTGGGCTTCTTCATCGCCAAGACGCTGATCGAACGCATCGGCGGCACCATTTCGTTCGGCAACAAACCAAAGGGCGGGGCCATCGTCCGTATGAGCCTGCCGCGCAAGAACCTTGAGAGCCCTGCGAATTCAAGAGGATAACGCCAAACCTCGGACTGGCTTCGCGCACCGTTCGCACCTATATTCCGACCCGCTCACCGAGGGGAAACAACCGTGGCCCTGTCCGCCGAAGGCCTGCCCGACAAATCGCTGTTGATCGTCGATGACGACGCGCCGTTTCGCCAGCGCCTTGCCCGCGCCATGGAAGCGCGCGGCTTCCTCGTCACCGCCGCCGAAACCGCCGAAGAAGCCGTTGCCTTCGCGCGCAAATCGCCGCCGGCCTTCGCGGTCGTCGACCTGCGCATCGGCCAATCCGGCAACGGCCTCGATGTCGTTGAAGTGCTGCACCAAGCCCGCCCCGACGCCCGCGTGGTGATGCTCACCGGCTACGGCAACATCGCCACCGCGGTCGCCGCCGTAAAACACGGCGCAATCGACTACCTCTCCAAACCAGCCGACGCCGACGACGTCGCGAACGCGCTGCTGTCCTCGCCCGGCGCCAAGCCCGCGCCGCCGGAAAATCCGATGTCGGCCGACCGCGTGCGCTGGGAACACATTCAGCGCGTCTACGAACTCTGCGGTCAAAACGTGTCGGAAACCGCGCGCCGCCTCAACATGCACCGCCGCACTTTGCAGCGCATCCTGGCCAAACGCTCGCCGAAGTAGCGCCTTCCGCAAAAGCTCAGCGACCCATCCGCTGAATGGTGCCGGTGGTGCTCTGCCCCGGCACCAGATCGACCAGCACGACGCGCCCGCCGTGCTTCTGCACGAAGTCCGCACCGACGACACGGTCGATCGTATAATCCGCGCCCTTCACCAGAACATCCGGCCTGATCGCCTCGATCAGTTTCAGCGGCGTCTCTTCCGCAAACAGCACGACGGCATCGACCGTCTCCAGCGCCGCCAACACGACCGCGCGCGCCATCTCCGAATTCACCGGTCGCCCGTCACCTTTGAGCCCGCGCACCGAGGCGTCCGTGTTCAACCCGACGATCAGCCGGTCGCACGCGCCGCGCGCCTGCGCGAGCAGCGACACGTGCCCCGGATGCAAAAGGTCGAAGCACCCGTTGGTGAACCCGACACGCAGCCCTTGCGCCCGCCAAGCCGCCACGCGCTCGACGGCGGCATCCAGCGACGCGATCTTGTCCTGCGCGCCCTTCATCTCCGACGATCGCAGCGCACGCAGCAATTCCTCCGGATGGACGACCGCCGTCCCCGTCTTGCCGACAACGATCCCGGCCGCGGCGTTGGCCAGCGTCGCCGCATCGTGCAACCGCGCCCCCGCCCCCAGCGCCAACGCCAACACGGCCAAGACCGTATCGCCGGCACCCGACACGTCGAACACTTCGCGTGCCTCGGCCGCAAGCTGTACCGCGTCGCGCCCGCGTTCGATCACGCTCATCCCGCGTTCGGCCCGCGTCACGACGATGCCGCCCAAATCGAACGCCGAGACGAGATGCGAACCCGCCGCCACGACCTCGTCGTCGCGCCCCGCCGCCATGCGCGACGCGAGACTGAGTTCGCGCGCATTCGGCGTCAGCAAGCTCGCGCCGCGGAACGCCGCAAGGTCGATCGCTTTCGTATCGACGATGATTGGCTTGCCCGCCGCTCGCGCCGCCTTCACCGCATGCGCAGCGACGGCCGCACTGACGACGCCCTTCCCATAGTCCGAGACCACGACAACGCCCGCGTCTCCGATCTCATCGTCGATCGCATCCATCAGCCGCCGCTCGACGCCGCCGTCCAGCACACCGGCGCTTTCGCGGTCCGCGCGCAGCAACTGCTGTGCATGAGCGACGTAGCGCATCTTCACGGTGGTCGGCCGCTCGGCCGTAATCGCCAGGCGCGCGACGATAGCGCCGTGTCCGGCGATCAGCGCCTGGATATCGCGTCCCGCATCGTCGTCGCCGACGACACCGATCAGCGAGACCCGCGCCCCCAGCGCCGTGGCGTTCCGCGCGACATTGCCCGCCCCGCCCAACATCCGCGCCTCGCGCGCAACTTTCAGCACCGGGATCGGCGCCTCGGGCGAAATCCGCTCGACCGATCCATAGATGAAATGGTCGAGCATGACGTCGCCGATGCACAGCACCTTGACGCGTGCCATCGGCTCGATATGTCGGGTCAGTGACGCGCGTTCGCTCATAAGGCCGATGTTGAGCACGCGAACCCGTAGCGATCAACGCCGCCCGACCGGTCCAGTTGAACGTTAAGGTGCAAAAGGATCGGCGCTGCGCGCAAACCGCTCCGCCGCCACGCGCGCAAAACGGATCAAAAGCGCCTTGCGCCGCGCCGCCACGATTGGTGAATGCGGCGCCTCGCGCACGATCGCGGCCCCAAACCTGTCGGCCACGATCAGCCCATGGTCGTTAGGCAAGATCTCATGCGGAAACCCGTCCGGCACCGCGAAGTAATACCGGTCGCAAAAGTCGAGATACTCGCTCCACTTCACGTCCGCGCGAAAATCGCTGAGGCTGACCTTGATCTCGACCGCGGCGATCTCACCCGAATCCGAAATCGCGGCGACGTCGATCCGCCGCCCCGTCGGCAACGTGAACTCATAGAGCGGCGACCACCCGCGTTCGAGCAGCAAGCGGCTGACGCCGCGCGCCACGTCGCTCGTGATCCCGAAAACGCCGGTCGAGGCATCGCCCATGAGGTCGCAAATCCGTGAGTGGCCGGAAACGCCAGCCTGCTCTACCACACTTCGACGACGCCGCTTTGGCAAGAGGGGGAAACGATGGAAAACCGCGGCAAAGCAAAGCCAATCCACATGATCCTGCGCGTTGCATACGCGGCAGCGCTCGCCTCGGCCAGCCTGTTGCCCGCACACGCCGACGCCGTCGACCAGGGTCAACAAATAGCGGGCGAAGCGATCAAAGCTGCCGACGCCGGCAACTTCGCCACCGCCGCGGATCTCTTCGCCAAAGCCCTCGCGTTACGCCCCAATCATCCCGGCCTGACGCTGCGCCTCGCGCGCACGAGCGCACGTGCGGGCCGCAACGACGCCGCCGTCCGCGCACTCGCGGACTACGCAGCGATGGGCCTCAACACAGACCCCAACCATCCGGATTTTAAATCCGTCGCGGCCGACCCGCGCATGACGGCGATCCGCGCCAGACTCGTCGATAACGCCAAGCCGGTCGGCACACCGGCAGTCTTCGCGACCGTCGACGAGCCCAGACTGCTCGCCGAAGGGATCGCGCACGATCCGTCGA
>JAEUMM010000207.1 GCA_016792645.1 Alphaproteobacteria bacterium
GGCGAAGGCCGCGTCAACTTCCTCGACGCCGAAGGCCTCGACCAACTCGATCTCACCGGCTTCGTCAGCGACAGCCAAGCCGTCCGCGTCGGCGACAACGACACGACCTTCAGCTACAAACTCAACGCCGGCTTGAACTACGCGCCGACGGGCATCAAAGGCCTCGATATCAAGCTCGGGGTCGAATACGGCGAAAGCGACACCCACCCCGTCGCCCACCGCTCCGGCCAAACCGGCGAAACCACGCGCATCGAGTTCGAACAAGAAGAAGTCTTCGTCGGCACACTGGGCACGCGCTTCAGGTTCTAGAAAGGAACATCTCACGCGAAGCCGCGAAGTCGCGAAGAAGAAGGACGCGAAGTTACGAAAGGCGCTTCGCGCCGGAGGCCGAACCCCGGCGCGAAGCGCCAATCACTTGCTCCTAGCGTCTTCTCTTTTCGCGTCTTCGCGGCTTCGCGTGATTTCTGCCTTGCGGCCTCACCCCGGCAGCGTCACCCGAAACGCGAGCACCATATTGTCGTGCTCGAACCCGCCGTCATACCGCCCGTCCGGCATGAAGCCGTTGCGCGTGCGAAAATCATTGTCGTTGCCGACAAACAGAAACCGCTCGCGCGGCTTCTTCGCGTCCAGCGGCGGCGACAACACCATCGACTCCCACTTCGCCGACAGCAAAGCCCGCTCTCGCGTCGCCCGCTTCGCCGAAAGCCCGACGCGATTGAGTTCTTCCTCATCGGCAATATCGACAAACGGCGTCAACCGCACCGGCGCGATCTCCGCCTCAAGCTCGCCGTCCGGCGCCACCGGCTTCGCCCGCCGCTCATACTTCGACCCGGCAATGTCGCTCGCACCCTCAAGCGACCCCATCAGCACCTGCTTGAACACAATCGGCTTGCCGGCATTGCGCTCCTTCGCCCCAAACCCAAACGACTCCCGCCCCAGCACAACGAACCACCCGCCGCCCTGCGCCGAAATTGCATTGACCTCGACCGCCGCAACATCTTCCGCACCCGGCCGCCCCCCGCACAGCGGCAGCTCCACCACGTAATGCGCTTTCGGCGACGACGGCCACCCGCGCGCCGGAACGTCATAGACAAGCAACCGCGTGTATCGCTGCGTCTCCGCCGGCCCGCGCCGATCCTGCATCAACGGCGCTTGCAGCAGCACATAAAGCTCGCGCCCATCCGGCGTCAGCGACAACCCTTCAAGCCCGTCGTTCGGCGCCCGGCCGCGCTTCACCTTCGTGCCGTCCGCGGACGAGAAATTCACGTCGCCGCCCACGTAGGGCACGAAGGCTTCCGGCGGCGCGATGATGTGCTGCAAATCCCCCTCGGGCGAAAAGCAATAGACGTTCGCCGAAAACTCATCGCTGATGAACAGCCGCCCGTCCTTCGCGATCGCAATCCCTTCGCTGTCGACGCAAATGCGTCCGGCCGCACGGCCCTTCCGCGGCGACGGCACCAACACGTCAAGCTGCTCGCCGACGTTCGGACCCGGATCCAATCCCGTCATCAGCGCGCCGTTGGCGTCGCGCATGAACCGTGTGCCCAGATACGAAAGCGACAACGTCGCCCCGCGCAGCTCAAACGCCACCCGATGCACCCGCGTCGGATAATCGCTGAACCGCCCGTCCTCCGGCACGTTGAAGCCGCGGTCGGGCAGGGTCACGAACACCCCGGCGCAACCCTCGCCGGCCGCCCGCCAAGACCCGGCCTCCAGCGCCAGCCCGGAAAGCGAGCCAAAGGTGTCGCCCATTCCGTCTCGGGTGTCGGCCGCCAACCGCCCCAAAGCCGCCAGCCGGTATGCCTTATTAGCCATGACGCCCTCGCCGCCTCGCCGCCCGTCGCGAGAACCAAGAAAGCCTCTACCACGCCCAGCCCTTGCGTTTCTCTCTTGAGCAGGCGAGCGGAAGCGCGTCTAATACAAGCGTCGCGTGCGTGGGGATCCGGGCGCGGCAGGGGTGGGGAAATCGTGATGAAGCGCCGGTTTGTGCTGGCGATACCGCTATTGGGCGCGCTGTCCGTGACAGCGCTTGCCTGGGCGGCCGACTCCGTCGTCACCCTGCCGCTCGCGCCGCCGCCGAAAGCGAAGGCCGAAGACACCAAACCACCCAAGCCCGACAAAAAGCCGACGACGGTCGCTACCGCGCCGACCGCAGAGCCGTTGTCGCCGCAAGCGATCGTCACCATCCCGCCGCCCGCGTTCTCGACCGAGCCGCTGTTTGCGCCGGGCCTCGACCTCGACGACGACGCCTTTCCCACCCCGTCGGTGGACCCGGCGCTCATTGAAGGCAAAGAGGTCGAAACCAAAGAGGCCGAACCTGCGGCCGTCGAAACGCCGAAGGTAAGACTGGAGGCAAAGCCGCAGCCGGCGCCGCTGCTGATGCGCGCAACGCCGCCGCCGCCCCCAATGCCGCAACAAAAGCCCGCGCTCCCGGCCCTGAAGGAACAAACAGCCGCAGCGCCGGCCGAAGCGGCAAAACCGCTGCGCCGCGGCGAGATGGAGCCGATCGACGACTATCGCCCGAAAAAGCCGTCATCCGTCGTCGTCGATCCAACCGCCCTCGATCGCGCGCTCATGCCGGCAACCGAAAAGCCAGCGCGCACACCGATCCCGCAACCCAAACCGGCCGCGCCGAAACCGAAGGCCGAAGCGAAGGTGCTTGCGAAAGGCGAGATGGAGCCCGTCGACGACGTGCCCGGGCCAAAAGCGCTCGTCACCAGACCGGGCGAGGCATCGACCTTCCGCTGCTTCGTGCGTGACGTCATGGCCTTCTACGACCGCACGCACATCCGCTGCTACAACAAGGCGCGCAGCAAACTGAACTTCTTCGCCGTCGACACCGCCCAGCCGATTTCCGCCTCGGTGGTGTCGAAGGGCCTCGCGGCGATGCAAGCCGGCAAGCCCGCCATAATCACCTTCGCACCCGAATCCGACTTGAATCCGTCGAACTGCGCCGCCGCCAACTGCCGCCGCCTGATCGACATTCAGAATTAGCCCGCCACGGCGCACGATCGGTTACAATGCGCTCAAAGCCGGCGCACGAGAGGCTCATGTTCATCCACTACGCCATCGGCGACATTCACGGGCGCGACGACCTGCTCGAAGCGATGCACGCACGCATCGCCGCCGATCGCAGTCTTCGCCACGGTGACGCGCCGGCGGTTATGGTCCATCTCGGCGACTACATCGACCGCGGCGCCTGCAGCCGCGACGTGATCGACAGATTGATGCGCGGCGTCCCCGGCTTCGAAACCGTAAGCCTCAAGGGCAACCACGAAGACTTGATGCTGGCCTGCCTCGACACCGACGATCCGGATGTCTGGCTGCACTGGCTCGACAACGGCGGCGATGAGACCGTGGCCTCGCTCGGTCTCGCCTTCGAATTCGGCGTGTACGATCCGATGGCGCTGGCCAAGGCGCTGGGCGCAGAACGTTTGGGCTGGCTGACCGGCCTAAAACTCACCCACCGCGTCGACGATTATCTCTTTGTCCACGCCGGCATCGTCCCCGGCCGTCCACTGGAAGAGCAGGTGGAGAAAGATCTCATCTGGATCCGCCGCGCCTTCTTGGATTCCGATGTCGACCACGGCTTCCGCGTCGTGCATGGCCACACGCCGACCGAAGAACCCGAACTCAAGTCAAACCGCATCGGCGTCGACACCGGCGCCACCTGGTACGGCAACCTGACGGCGGTCGTGCTCGGCGAACCCGAAGGCCCGCGCTTCCTCACCGTCACCGGCAAACCGGGACGCGGCCCCTCGCCGGCGCGCATCACGTCCCCGGAATAATCCCGCCCCAGTAGATGAGCAGCAGATCGCACGTGTTCTGAACGCCGTGCGCCACGATAGGCACGGCAAGACTGCGCCCCGACAGCAGATAAAGCAGCCCATAGGTCACGCCGCCGAAGGCCGTGATGATGACGCCGCTCACATCCTGATACGAGTGCGCGATCCCGAAGATCACGCTGACGCCCACAAGGCTCACCACCCACGCCGCCGTGTCGCCGCCCAACACCTCCGCGACGCGCGTCATCGCAAAGCCGCGCCACACCATTTCCTCGCCGAACGCGGCCAGCACCCATGACGCCGCGATCAGCAGCAAGAGATTCTGCCAGCTGCCCGCAATCTCCTTGATGATGCTCAAATCGGGCGATCCGCCCGTCCACTGCCGCACCAGCGGTTCAAGCACGATGAGCTCGTGCAAAGACAACGCGACGCCCGCGATAGCGCCGACCGCGATCGTGAACGGCCACGACGCGCTGAGACGAAGACCGACATCCCGCCAGCGCTTGCCGCGCACGCGAAGCAACGCCCAGCACAAAAGAAACAGCCACGGCGTATGGCTCACCGGCAGGTAATTGTACGACCCAGCCTCGAACACGGCGATGAAGAGCAACAGCTCGATCACCGCAAACCAAAGACCGTCCCGCCAGTCCGCAGCCTTCCCGCCGTCAGGTTCCATCGCAAGCGCCCCTTTTCCTGCTCGGAAAGATTGTATACAAAAATGCACATATTGTAGTCAAAGGATCCGATGAAGGCCGCGACCACGCAATCGCGATCCGCCAAGCGCAAGGCCCTCCTCGGCGGCCGCGCCGTCCACGGCCGCATCCGTGAGCGCCTGCGCGCCGAACTCCTCGACCGCATCGTCAGGGGAGACCTCAAGGGCGGCGACAAGCTCAACGAACTGCGCCTCTCGGGCGAACTGAAGGTCAGCCGCACGCCGCTGCGCGAAGCGATGCTGCATCTCGAACGCGAAGGCTTCGTGCGCTCCGACGTCAGGCGCGGCTTCACGGTGGGCGAACTCTCGACCCGCGACGTGCGCGAGACCTATCCCCTGATCGCGCAGCTCGAAATGATGGCCGTGCGCAACAGCGCGCCGGTGCTCTCGCTGGTGATCCCGGACCTCGTCCGCATCAACGCCGCCTTCGCCCGCGCCAGGACACCGCAACGCGCCCGAGCCCTCGACACGCTCTGGCACGACACACTGATCGGCCAATCAAAGAACGCGCGCCTGGCGGCGATGGTCGCCACATTACGCCTCGCGATCGAACGATACGAACACCTTTACATGGCCGACACAGCGCTCGTGGCCCTCTCGGTCGCCCAGCACAACGACATCATCAAACATCTGAAACGCGGCGAC
>JAEUMM010000217.1 GCA_016792645.1 Alphaproteobacteria bacterium
TTCACCACCGCGCAAAAACTCGACAAGCTCGGCATGCGCGGCTCCGACACCGGCGAACTCGTCTTCAACGACTGCGAAATCCCGGAAGAACTCGTCCTCGGCCGCCTCAACGAGGGCGTCCGCGTCCTGATGTCCGGCCTCGACTACGAACGCGCCGTCTTGGCGGCAGGCCCCCTCGGCATCATGCGCACCGCCATGGACGTGGTCCTGCCTTACGTGCACGAGCGCAAACAATTCGGCCAACCCATCGGCTCATTTCAGCTGATGCAAGGCAAGCTCGCCGACATGTACACCCGCATGAACGCCGCCCGCGCCTACGTCTACATCGTGGCCAAAGCCTGCGACCGCGGCGAGACAACGCGTAAAGACGCCGCCGCCGCAATCTTGTTCTCATCGGAAACCGCCACCTGGATGGCCCTCGAAGCCATCCAAGTCCTAGGCGGCAACGGCTACATCAACGACTACCCGACAGGCCGCCTCCTCCGCGACGCCAAACTCTACGAAATCGGCGCCGGCACCAGCGAGATCAGGCGCATGCTGATAGGCCGCGAGTTGTTCGAAGAGACCGCGTAGCTCGCGCAAACACGCGTGCCCCTTCTTCGTCAGGGCCGGCTTGATGTTCAGTCTCGACATCGGCTGGCGGCCAGCGCTCCTCGATGTGACGGCGTGCTGGATTGGATTGCGTGCTTTTTTCTTCCACGCAAACGGGCGCTAAATCCCGTCGCCTTCGATATTCTCGTGAATACCGCACTCGTCCTTGTCCGAGCCCGCCCAGCGGCCTGATCGGTACCCCTCGCCGTCTTTGACACGCTGCGTGCAGGGCATGCACCCGATCGACAAGAACCCGTCTTCGACCAGCGGATGGCGCGGCAGGTCGTGCGCCAGAATGTGGTTCTTCAGATCTTCGAGCGACCAACTCCACAGCGGGTTGACCACAAACCGCGTGCCGTTCAACTCCAGCGGCGCCATGCCGGTGCGCGCCAACGTCTGAAACCGCTTCCGGCCGGTGATCTCCGCTTCGAACGGCGCCATCGCGCGCCGCAGCGGCAACACCTTGCGGAAATTGCAGCAGGAGTCCGGATCGCGGGACCACAGCGTACCGTCGTTGTCCAGCGTGCGCGTGTCGTCGGGATGGGGCCCGATCGCGCGCACGTCGGTCAATCCCAATTTCTCCTGCAGCCGATCGCGATAGCGCAGCGTCTCGCCGAAGAGCTTTCCCGTATTGAGAAAAATCACCGGCACCGACGGATCGATCTGCGCAATCAGGTGCAGCAGCACCACCGACTCCGACCCGAACGACGACACCGTCGTAATCGTGCCGGGAAACTCATCCATGATCATCGCGCGCAGCAGCGTCATCGCATCCGCATCGCCGTACCTCGCGCGCAACGCCTCAAGCCGCGCCTTCAGCGCATCCGACGCAACACCCGTTTCGGCATGATCGAAGATGCGCGGCGCAGCCGGCGCAGCCTTACGCTTCGCCGGTCGAAGCGCCTGAAACGTTTCTTCGGCGCTCATACGAGTTCCCCCGTCCTGAGCCAGCCTTCGCGCTCAACCATCGCCTGGGTCAGCTGCGCAACTTCGCTCTTCGCTCGCCCCTCGGCCCGCCATTGCGCACGCGCATCGATGACCGCGCGCACATGCTGCGCCCACGCGGGCCCAAACACCGTCTCAAGATGCGCACGGATTTTCTGCGAGAGGCCCGCCGCCTTGCCGCCCGTCGACACGGTAAGAAGCAAGTCGCCGCGCCGCACGGTGGCCGGAACGTGAAAGTCGCAAAACTCAGGCTGATCCTCGGCATTCACGAGCGCACCGACGGCACGCGCATGACCGACGATCCGCGCCGTCTCGTCTGGAGGAAGCCCGGCCACGAACACGACGGCCGCACCCTCGAGGTCCGCACGGACGGGCAGCCGCTCATAGACGGCCGCCTCCAAGTGGCACGCCCACCCG
>JAEUMM010000242.1 GCA_016792645.1 Alphaproteobacteria bacterium
CGGTGTCCTGCGCCTGCGCAACGCTCATCGCGGCAAGCACCGCGAAAGCCCCAACAAGAAGGCGCAGGATCACCAACAACCTAGAACACCTCGAACAAGCCGGCCGCACCCATGCCGCCGCCGATGCACATCGACACGACGACCTTCTTCGCCTTGCGGCGCTTGCCTTCCATCAGCACGTGGCCCGTCAAACGCGTACCCGTCATGCCGAACGGATGCCCGATCGCAATCGACCCGCCGTTGACGTTGTACTTCGCCGGATCGATTCCCAGCTTGTCGCGGCTATAGAGACACTGGCTCGCGAACGCCTCGTTCAATTCCCAAAGGTCGATGTCGTCGATCTTCAACCCATGCCGCTCCAACAGACGCGGAATGGCGAACACAGGCCCGATGCCCATCTCGTCCGGCTTGCAACCGGCAATCGCCCAACCCTTGAACGCGCCCATCGGCTGCAGCCCGCGACGCTCAGCCTCTTTCGCTTCCATGATGACGACAGCGGCCGCGCCGTCCGACAGCTGGCTCGCATTGCCGGCGGTGATGTACTTGCCCGGACCCTTCACCGGCTGAAGCTTCGCCAACCCGTCAAGCGTCGTATCCGGACGATTGCATTCGTCGCGGTCGACAACGGCGTCGACGATCGACTCCGCCTTCGTCACCTTGTCGACGACCTTCATCTTCGTCTTCACGGAGATGATCTCGTCCTTGAACTTACCGGCCTGCTGCGCGGCCGCCATACGTCGCTGCGACTCCAGCGAGTACTCGTCTTGGTATTCACGGCTGACCTTGTAGCGCTCGGCGACAACATCGGCGGTATCGATCATCGGCATCCAGAAATCCGGATACATCTCCGTCAACCGGTCCGACGAGCCGCCGCCGCCGCCGCCCATATAGCTGATGGAGTCGACGCCCGCGCCGACAACGATATTCGCGCCCTCTTCGACAACATAATGCGCCGCATTCGCGATCGCGTTCAGCCCGGACGAACAAGCCCGATTGACCGTCGCCCCCGCCGTTGTGATCGGCAATCCGGCGAGAAGCGCACCGGCCCGCGCCACGTTCCCCGAGGCCGCCACGCAGCCCGAAACGACGTCCTCCACGTCCTTCGGATCGACCTTCGACCGCTTTACCGCGTGCTCGATGGCGTGGCCCAGCATCTCCATGTTGGAGGTATTGTTGAACCCGCCGCGCGCCGCCTTCGCCAAGCCGGTCCGCGCATAAGAAACGATCACTGCCTCACGCATATTTCACTCCCAAGTGCGTTGATGTTCGTTGAAACCATTCTGGCACGCTTCCGCGGCCGCTGTCATCCGGCTCACGGCGTGCGATAGGCGGGCGGCTGCATCCGGTCGGCGCATGCCGCATCGAACGCCTCCACGCGCCCCGCATCCATAAACGCCAAAACTTGAGCGTCGAAGCACGCGCCGACATCCGACAGTCCGTCCAGAACATGCGCGCCATGGGTCACGATCACAACCCGCCCCTTCGGAAAGCGCTTCACCGCATCCAAGGCCCAAGCAGGCGATGCCACCGGGTCGAACTTGCCCGCGACCAGCAGCACCGGCACGTCCGATAACGGTGCGTCGAACAACCTCGCATCCGCCGGCGCTTTCGGCCATTGCGCGCAGGCATCGCGCTGCCGCTCCAAGCGATAGGCGCCGAAGGGCGAGGCGATGGACTGCTCGATCGCGCCGTCGACGTCGATCCGCGCGAACGTCTCACTGCACGTGATCGAAAGATAGAGCCCGTCGGAAAACCCCGGATCGCCCGCGCTCGGCTTCGTTGCCTCATCGAACGCGGTGAAATCGCCCACCGCCGCGCGGCTGAGAAAGAACGGCACCTGCCGCGCGCCGGCCGGCGCGTACATCAGCGTGCGCAACTGCTCCATGAAGACCGCTCGCGCGAAACCGGCCGGCGCATCCAGCCGTGCAATGGCCGCGGCCAAATCCGCACGCGGATTTGCAAACGCCTGACGGCACGCCGGATCCGAAGCACAATCGGCAAGCACGAGATCCAGCGCTTGCGCGGCGACGTTCGCATGATAGCGCGGCGGTGTCCGATCCGCAGGCACCGGCCCCAACAGAAGCGCCGACTTCACATGGGCGCCAAAGTCCGCGATGTAGCGCAACGCCAGCGTCGTTCCATACGACAGCGCGAACAAATCGAACTGCTCATAGCCCAGCGCTTTGCGGATCTGATCGATGTCGCGCGCTGACGCTGCCGTCGTGTACTGAGTCAAATCGTGCGTCTTCGACAGAACGGCCGCACAATCCTTCACCATGTCGGCCGGATAAACCGGCTGCGCGGGCCGCTGCCGGTCATACGCCTCGATCGACGGACAACGCAGCGCTCCCGATCCGCCCGTGCCGCGCTGATCGGCCAGGACCACATCGCGCGACCGCCGGAACGCGGCCCCCTCGCCCAGATAGAACGCCGCGCCCTTCGTCGCCCCGTGTCCCGGCCCACCTTCAAGATCGAACTCGGCGACCTTCGTCTGCGACGAATCCGTCGCGCGCAGCACGATGACGTTCAGCGCAATCTGCCGCCCGTCGGGAACGTCATAGTTCTCCGGCACGCGAACGACGCCGCAGGTGATCTTTTCGCCCTTCACCCCCGCCGGACACGCCCCGGATTCAAACACCGGTCCCGGCGGCGCACATGCCGTCACCGCCCAAAGTGCGACCACGCCCAGAGCGCGTCTCACTCCACCAGCCGCAATATGTCCCCATATCGACATGGCTTAAACGAACTGCCCGTCGATCGGCGGCGGCGCATCCTTGAACACCATGCCAGACCCAAACGGCCCACCCGGACAACGCACCCACCCAAACTTCTCATAGAACGGCTCGCGTCCCACCAGAGGCTGCAACGTGATGCTTGCGCCGGGCTTTGCCGCCCGCCGCAAATATTCGCCCAACGCATTCAGCAACGTCGCGCCATGACCGCCGCCGCGCAATTCCGACGAAACCATCACGTCCGACACCGCGAAGTAGAGACACCCGTCGCCGATAGCGCGCACAAGTCCGACCAGCCGTCCCTCACACCGCAAGCACGCCGAAAAGCATGCGCCATCCAGCGTGCGCCGCGCCGTCGCCTCGTCGATCGTGCCCCACCCCATTGCTTGGCGAAGCGAAATATATTCGGCGACGGTTGGCGTCTCCTCCACCAGCACGACGTTGGTCATGGTCGCGTGACTACTTCAAATCCTGAAACCGCCTGCCCTCGCCGGCCAGCTTCTCGAGCAGCTTCGACGGCGCGAACTCCGCCCCCATCTGCCCTTCGAACTGCTTCATCTTGGCCAGCACCTTGTCGAGCCCGATCGTATCGCCATAGAACATCGGTCCGCCGCGATAGACCGGCCAGCCATAGCCGTTGATCCAAACGATATCGATGTCCGACGAGCGGATCGCCTTCCCCTCTTCGAGGATTTTCGCGCCCTCGTTGATCATCGGATAGACGCAGCGCTCTAGGATTTCATCGTCCGAGATCGTGCGCCGGTTCACGCCCTTCTTGGCCGCAAATTCGAGGATCAGCTTCTCCACCACCGGCGACGGCTTCGCGTTGCGCTCCGCGTCATAGTCGTAGAACCCGGCCCCGGTCTTCTGTCCGCGCCGGTCCATCTCGCAAAGGATCTCGCGCATCGTCGAACTCGACGATTTCTCTTTCGACCAACCGATGTCGAGACCGGCAAGATCCGACATCGCAAACGGCCCCATCGGAAACCCGAAATCGTACAGCACGCGATCGACGTCCCACGGCATCGCGCCTTCCAGGATCAGCTTCTGCGCCTCGCGCTGCCGCTGCGCCAGCATGCGATTGCCGACGAACCCGGGACACACGCCGACCAGCGCCGCGATCTTGCCGATCTTGCGCGCCATCTGCATCGAGGTCGCAATGACCGGCTTCGACGACTTCTCGCCGCGCACCAGTTCAAGCAACTGCATCACGTTCGCCGGCGAGAAGAAGTGCCAGCCGATCACGCTCTCCGGCCGCTTCGTCGCCGAGGCGATCTCGTCGACGTTCAGATAGGACGTATTGGTCGCCAGGATCGCGCCTTGCTTGACGATCCGATCCAGCTTCCCGAACACCTCCTTCTTGATGTCCATGTTTTCGAAAACCGCCTCGATGACGAGGTCACGGTCGGCGAGTTCCTCAAGCGCAAGGGTGCCCTTCAGCATCCCCATCCGCTTCTCGACATCGGCGGCCGTCAGTCGCCCACGCTTCGCCGTGTTCTCGTAGTTCTTGCGAATGGTGGCGAGACCCCGATCGAGCGCGTCCTGTTTGGTCTCGACGATCGTCACGGGAATGCCGGCGTTGAGAAAATTCATCGCGATGCCGCCGCCCATCGTGCCGGCGCCGATGACGCCGACCTTCGCGATCGGGATGGTCTGCGTGTCCTCAGGCACATCCGGCACTTTCCAAACCGCGCGCTCGGCGAAGAACACGTAACGCTGCGCCGCCGATTGCGTGCCGGTCATCAGCTCCATGAACAGCTTGCGCTCGGCCTTCAGGCCTTCGTCGAACGGCAGATTGACCGCCGCCTCGATGCATTTGATGTTCGACTCCGGCGCCTGGAAGCCGCGGAACCTCTTCGCATTCGCCTTGCGGAACGCGGCGAAGATCTCAGGCTTGCCGCGCGCCGCCTCGACCTTTTCGTTCATGTCGCGCACGCGTTTCAACGGCCGTTTCTCGGCGACGATCTTGCGCGCGAACGCAATCGCCCCGTCGCGCAATTTCCCCTCGTCGACCAGCGCGTCGACCAGCCCCATCTCCGCGCATGCCGCCGCGCCGACATGCTCGCCCGACGTCACCATCTCAAGCGCCTTCTCGACGCCCACGATGCGCGGCAAACGCTGCGTCCCGCCGGCGCCCGGCAACAGCCCCAGTTTCACCTCCGGCAACCCGCACTTCGCCGACGGCACAGCCACGCGGTAGTGACACGTCAAGGCCACCTCAAGCCCGCCGCCCAACGCCGTCCCATGGATCGCAGCCACGACGGGAATCGAAGCGCCTTCAATCGCGTTCAGCGCGTCGAACAAGCTCGTGCCTTTCGGCGGTTTGCCGAACTCCGAGATGTCGGCCCCCGCGATGAACGTCTTGCCCTCGCAGATGAGCACGACCGCCTTCACCGCCGTATTGGCCATCGCCTGCTTCACGCCCAGGGCAAGCCCGTCGCGCACCGGCGCCGACAGCGCATTCACCGGCGGCGAGTTGAGGGTTAGAACGGCAACCTCGCCCTCAACGGCGAGGGTGGCGACTTCATTGATCACGGTCATAGGGCCTCGAGCCTTTTCGATTGCGGACGGCGCCAAGCTAGTGCGTGCCCGCGCCGGTCCGCAATGGCCGCTCTCACACAGTTGTGAAGCCACCCCCCTCGCGACCCCGTCCGAACCGGTGTCCAATGAGCGTACGCGCGGGCGCAAGACCCGAAGCCCGGGGGAAACGAACGCCAAATGCCGACGATACGCGTGCGCCTTGCCGCTTTCCTCCTTGCCCTTCTCAGCTTGTGCGCCGCAGGCCTCGCCGAGGCGCGCAACGAGGCCTATGGCTCCGCCCCGCTGGCGCGCTTGGCCAGCAACCGCCCCGCGGTCCAGGTCGTCATCAACGAGCGCGGCCCTTTCCTCTTCGTCATCGACACGGCCACCACGAACACCATTCTCACGCCCGCGCTGCAGGAACGCCTCCGCACGCCCGTGCTGCCCGGTCCCGCCGTCGACGTCGTTTCGGCCGCGGGCTCGGTGCGCTCGCACTACTACCGCGTCGCCGAGATCGCGCTCGCCGGCGTCATCGTCGAAGGCGGCCGCGCCGTCGTGATGACCCTTCCCGAAGAACCCGGCGTCATGGGCGTCCTGGGCGCCGAGTACCTGTCGAACTTCAAAGTCGACCTCGACATGCGCCCGAAGATGAAGAAGGTGACGCTCTACCCCGATCAAGCGCACATCAATGCACCGGGCCTCTACCGCGTGCAGGGCACGCTCACCAACCATGGCATCATTATCGTGCCCGCGCGGGTGGAGAAGACCCGCGTCTCGGCCGCCTTCGACTCCGGCGGCCGCCACACCATCGCCAACTCATGGCTCGCCGGCGCCACCGGCCACTACGACCAGGCAAAGGTGCGCAACTTCCAAAGCTACGTCCGCGACGCCGCCGACCGGCGCTATGTCGGCGTCAGCGAAGACTTCGCCCGCATCACCATCGGTCCCGCCATCTGGTACGACCGCGACGTCCTGATCTCGGACATCAAGGTCTTCGACCAAATCGGCCACGGCACCAAGCCGATCATCTTCATCGGCATGGATCTGATGGCCCACCGCCGCGTGATTGTCGACTACGCCGGCGCGTCGCTCTGGCTCTCGCGCTGATTGCGACAAGTGCGCACACCGTGCGCGCCATCACTTTTCAACGCGGGCAAACTGCATCATATGCATCCGTGGGCGCACACGGTGCGCACTCGCGCGGGCCACGCTCCCGTTGAATTGAGAGGAGAACCTCCATGAACCAGGTCCCCCAACCGCGCTATGCCTATCGCGTGACCTTCGCAGGCACCGTGCGCGTGACGACCGACCCGATCGAAGTGGCCCGCATCCGCCGCGCCTATCCGGCAGCCCAGGTGCAGATCGTCCCGATCGCCTAAGTCGACGTCTCCGCGCATGCGAAAGGGCGGTGCTGCCGAAAGGCGGCGCCGCCCTTTTCGCGCCTACTCGCTGCGGCCCCGCAGACAGGCGCAATCGCCCATCACGTCCGGCGGCAGCTTCTCGAACCACTGGTCAAGCGCCTCCGACACGATCTCCTGCACCGGCCGCCGCAACAGCGCCGCCGACAGCTTCAGCTTCACAAAGCGCTGCCGCTTCAGCCGCAGGTTCACATGGAAAGTCTTCGCCGCCTCTTCCGGCGACGGCCCGGGGCACGCGGCGCAGCTGTTGTCGACGTGTTCGTCCTCCTCATGAGGCGGCACGAGGGTGAGTGCGGGCGGCGCCGGCGGCTTCACGACCACCTCAGGCTCGAGATGACGGTGCGACTCCAGCACCGCGCGCCGGCCGAACGTGCCGAACACCGATGCGTAGGCTTCGTTGGGCTTGGGCGTATGCAGCTTGAGCCCTTCTTCCTTCAGATGTGCGCCCGGCTCCACATGCGTGTGCACGTGAGAATGCATGGGCGTGAGCGCGCGAATGTCCGACGCGGGCGCGCCGACGCGCGTAAGCAACTGGTCGGCGAAGGGAGTCGACGTCGGCTCGGCCTCGCCTTTGCGCGCCAAAAGCCCCGCCGTCAGCGATGCGAATTTCGACATGAGCAATAGCCTCGTTAGCGAGGATCGATTAGACCGCGCGGCGCCCGAACACAGGCACCTCGCGCCCCAGCGAGTTCATGTTGCGGAACAACGTCGTCGCCTGCACGACCTCGCCCGTTTCGTTTTCCGCCGCGTCGAGACGCATCAAACGCTGCTGCAGATATTCCCAAAGCCCGCGGATCTCCTCCGCCGACTTGCCCTCCGGCTCGATCTCCATGACCGTACGCCCGTCGATCATCGAGGCCGCAAAGTCGGTGCGGTTATAGACCGTGACCGGCGCGACAGTCCCATGCTGAGACAAAGCGACGG
Source organism: Alphaproteobacteria bacterium (assembly GCA_016792645.1). GTDB lineage: Bacteria > Pseudomonadota > Alphaproteobacteria > Micropepsales > Micropepsaceae > SZUA-430. The sequence continues at coordinate 7,595 of JAEUMM010000242.1, forward strand.
CCGCCTCCATCGTGATACGCGCCCGCGGCGTCGCCGCGTTGAGCGCAAAGATCATCGGCTTTTTCCGCGCGTCGCAAATGTCGATCGTGGGCCCCACGGCGCGCAGATCGTGCGGCGAAGGCCGCGTCGGCAGAACGACGAGGTCGGCGAAACTCACCACCTCCGAGATCGCCTTCGTCACCGCCGGCGGCGTATCGACGATGATGAGCTTGAACCCCTGCGCGCGCGCTTCGTCCAAATCGTGGACCAAGTTCGTGAACGCGGAATGCAGGAACGCCGGCGTCGGCGACTCGCGGCAGTTCCACCATTTGGCGAGCGACCCCTGAGGATCGGTATCGATGAGAGCCACCGGCCCCGCCCCGCTCAACTCCGCCTGCACGCCGATATGGCCCGCCAGCGTCGTCTTGCCTGATCCGCCTTTTTGAGACGCGAAGACGATTACGCGCATGTTCTGCGACATCCCATTCTCCTCATCGGCAACCCCGCTATCCCCATGGCGCCCAAGATGAGCGCACGTGGACCGGAAGCTTTGCGTCACGCCGTCACCGACGTTTTGCCGTTTCGTAGGTCAATTCCACCGTCGACCTTAGCCGACGCAAATTGCCCCGCGTTTAAACTCACCCGCGCGATTTGCCTCGAATTGTCGAAGCGCACCCGCCCTTTCGCTGCATCGCAAAAAACGAATGCAATCCGATCCATCACACCGTCACATCCGCAGATTTCAGCCATTTTTGCCATCACATATCCATCACGCTGCCATCACATGTGACGCCAGAGGTCACGCCCGCGGCCCAAAACCACGATGAGAACAAATATAGAACAAAATCACCGGCCGCGCAACGCCCCTGCCCTTGCTGCCTGTGCAATGCGATTGCTACGACCCACCCATGTGCGGACGCTTCACCCAATACTTCACCTACGCCGAGCTCCACGAATTCTGGAGCATGTTCATCAAGTCCGACGCGCCCGCACCGCTCGGCAATCTGCAGCCGCGCTATCACATCTGCCCGACCGATCCGATCGTCGCCGTGCTGCAGACGAAGACGGGCCTCAGCCTTGAGCGCGTGCGCTGGGGCCTCGCGCCGTTCTGGTGGAAGCAGCCGCTCAAGAAACTGCCGGCGACGTTCAACGCGCGCGCCGAGACGGTGGCCGAGAAGCCGATGTTCCGCGAAGCGTTCAAACAGCGCCGCTGCATCATCCCCGCGTCGGGCTATTACGAATGGCAAGACCGCGCCGACGGCAAACAACCGTGGTACTTCACCGCCAAGAACGGCGACCCGATCCTCCTCATCGCGGGGCTTTGGGAAGCGTGGAAGAATCCGGAAGCCCCACACGACACCGTCCGCTCCGCCACCATGGTCATCACCGAACCGAACACGTTCGTAGCAACCCTCCACGACCGCATGCCGGTGCTGCTCACGCGTGAAGCGATGGGAGACTGGCTGAGCGGCGCGAAGGGCTTGGAGCTGCTCAAGCCCGCGCCGGAAGACGCGGTGCAAGCCTGGCCCGTCGCGCGGGCGGTCAACTCATCGAAGGCGCCGGACGAGCCGGGGTTGATTGAGAAGATCGTGCTGTAACCGCGTCAAAATTTACCCCGACCAGTTCCTCTCATGTCTTTGGAGC
>JAEUMM010000272.1 GCA_016792645.1 Alphaproteobacteria bacterium
TTCTTGAGGCAAACCGACCCACGCTTGGATGCCATGCATCGTGCCGCCTTGGGAGCGCGCTTTCTCGAAGCGTTCGGAATGCGTGATGCCGCGGCCGGCCGTCATCCAATTCACTTCACCGGGGCGGATCGCCTGCTCGGAGCCGACGCTGTCGCGGTGCATGATCTCGCCGTCGTAGAGATACGTCACCGTCGAGAGGCCGATGTGAGGATGCGGGCGAACGTCGAGCGAGCGCGGCGCGCCCGCGGCGATCGTCATCGGTCCCATGTGGTCGAAGAACACGAACGGGCCGACCATGCGCCGCTGCGCAAACGGCAGCACGCGCCCCACTTCAAAGCCGCCGCCGATATCGCGCCGGCGCTGGTCTATGACGAGGTCGATCATGCGCCGTTTGTAAGCGCATGCTGCGACCAGGGCAAATGCGGCGCGCATCCGCGCCGCATTTAGGGTCGGCGGCTCTAAGAGCTCTTCTCTTTCTTCTTCGCCTTCTCAGGATCGGCGACTGGCGCCATCGTCGCTGGGGGCGGTGGCGCTGCTGTCGGGGCGACCGCCTGACCGATGGGGATCATCGTCACATTGACTGTGTTCTCGTACTGATTGTCAGCGCCGGAGGCGGAGTCGACAATTGACGAGAGACCCGCCGTGAGAAGCAAGTCTGCTGCAACGTTGCCGGCGACGGCTCCTGACGCAAGCCCGGAGTCGTTGACATATGTGGCCTCCTGGAAGCCGTCCTTCTTGCATCTAACTGTTATGTCTTGCTTCCGCCGCTTCACCAAAGCAGCACCCGGGGTCGCATTGATGGTCGCTATTACCTGCCCCTCGCGCTCGAGCGTGCAGACGGCTCCTGCCGGGTTGGTGGAAACCAGAATTTCTTGAGATGTCCCTTCCAGCAGTGTTGCACAGCTGGCCAAAGCGGTGACCGACACACCCATAGCCGCAAACAGTTCTAGCTTCATGACATCTCCACCCTTCCGTTGTTTCTTTTGTAGCATATGGGCAGTTCCGTCTCTTAGTGCTCTCTAAGAAATATCTCTGTGTAATCTCGAGGCGCAGCAATGGTGCGATAAAACACATCACGCACTAGCTCTCAGTGATTATCTACGGTCGCTTGGTCCCAAGTTGGGCGATTTTCTTGAATACTGCGGCCATGTCGGCGACGCGCTGCTGGGCCTCGACGACGGGGTTGACGCCACGGCGGCCGGTGACTTTGCGCTTCAGCGCGGCGTTGCCGCGCCAGCCGCCTTGGCGAACGCTTATGAAGCCGCCACACCAGGCGCGGATCGTGTTGAGCGAGATGGGGCTTCCGTTCGGTTGGGATAGGCCGATCAGCGCGTAGGCGCTCTCGACGTGTGTCTCGGCGCTTGCTTGCGGCATGCCGGCAGTGGTCAGGCGCTCGACCATAAGAGCGGTGCCGATCTGCAGCCACACATCCGAGACAGGTGGCGGTTGGTCTTGCCCGGTCGCGCGCGCGGTGGACGCCGGGGCCGCTTGAGATGGTTGTGATGGCGGCTGGGTGGGGCTTGGCGGCTCTGGCTCAAGGGTTGGCTCGGGCTCGGGTGCAGGAATTTCTTCGGCGCTCTCCGTCGTTTCCGGCGGCGCGGGGTCTTCGCGGATGGCCTCAAGCAGGGCGTCGATGGGATCGGCCAGTGTGCTGAGGTGGGGGATGCTGACCAAGAACTCGCGGAGCGCCGTTTGGGACTCGAGGATGGCGTTCAGCCGGGCCTGATCCGGATCGCCGGATTTCAGGTGCGCGTTCGCGACGACCAGGCGGCGTCTGAGCTGCTCCAGCTTTGGCGCCACGACGTTGAGGAAGGCGAAGGCCTCGTCCGCTGCCAGTTCGTCGCTCTTCGACACAACACCCCTCCCCCGGGCCTCCCGAGGTTCTGTTGGAAGGCGCGGACTTTAGGCGGGTGGCCCAGGAAGCGGGAGCCAGAACCTGGGGTCGCCCCTGGAAATCCGTCCGGCCGCATCGGTTGTCACGTTTGGCAGCTGCGCCACCCAAGTTGCCGCGTTTGGCGGCCGAGTATGGCTTCCTCGCCCGTCGATTAAGCGATTGATTGCACAAATCTTTTGCTGCGACGGCCTGTCGCGCGTTCGAACGCCGCCCGAAGCACGTTGTGGCATCTGGCCGCCACGATTTCATCACAATCGGCGCTATGTTGCGGCGCAACAATTGTTGCAGTGCGAACGTTCTAGGCGGGGCGGAGTGATAGGCACTCCGACCGCCATCAGTTGGGTCGGATCATCGATGCGTCGTGTTTTTGCCGCTCTTGCCCTTGTTTCCCTCGCCACGCTGGCAACTTGGTTTTCCCTCGATTGGCCTATCCAAGCGCCGGACTGGTCCGGCAGAGCCAACGGCCTCTCTTATAATCCCAGCCGCCTCTACAATTGGTCGCCCGGCGACAAGGTGAGCCGCGAGCACATCACGCGCGACCTTGCCGAGCTGTCGCATATCACGACGCGGGTGCGCACCTACTCCGTTTCGCAGGGCCTCGATCAGGTGCCGTCGGTCGCCGAGGAAGTCGGACTGAAGGCCGTCACGATCACGATCTGGCTCGGCCGCAATCTGATGGCCAACGAGGACGAGATCGCGTTGGCGCTGAAAGTCGTCGCTAACAATCCGCGCATCATCGACGCGGTGTTGGTCGGCAACGAAGCCGTGCTGCGCGGCGATCTGTCGGCGCCGCAAGTGGCCTCCTACATGCGCCGCGTGCGCGCGGCGGTGCCGAAGCACATCGACGTGTCGACGGCAGAATCTTGGGACGGCTGGATCAAGCACCCGATTTTGGCGAAGTCGGCCGACTTTATCGGCGCGCATTTCTTGCCGTTCTGGGAAGGCGTTCCGGCGGACGAAGCGCTTCAGCAAGTGAAGACCTATATGGGCATGCTGAAGAAGGAATATCCGACGAAGCGCGTGGTCATCTCGGAAGTCGGTTGGCCGTCCGAAGGACGGCGCTTCAAAGAGGCGATCGCCGACGGACCGCATGCGGCGGCGTTCTTGCGCGGCTTCTTCGCGATGGCGAAGGAAAATAAGTGGGACTACAACATCATCGAAGCCTACGACCAGCCTTGGAAGGTGCGGTTGGAAGGCCCCGTCGGTGCGTTCTGGGGCGTCTATGACGCCGAAGGCAATCCGAAGTTCGACTTCAAGGGCACGCTGTCGTCGCTGCCGGAATGGCCCTGGATCGCGCTTGCGGCGATCATGATGTCGGTGCTGTTCGGTGGGGCGCTGCTGAGCCAGACGCCGCATTTGCGCTTTGCGGGCGTGTTGTTCCTAGCGTCCAGCATTGCGATCATCGCCTCCGGCGTTATCTCCATCTTCTGGGGCGCGGCGTTGCAGTACGCGACGATCGGGCAGCTGCTGGCGTTCGGTGCAATTGTTTTGATCGGCTCGCTTGCGGGCGCCGTGATGGTGACCGAAGGCGTCGAGATGGCGCACGCGTTGTGGCGTTCGCGGCGGCGGCCTCTGGTGGTTACGAACAACGGGGCTAAGCCTTTCGTTTCGATCCACGTGCCTTGCTACAACGAGCCGGCGGACATGATGTGCGAGACGCTTGATGCGCTCGCGCGGCTCGACTATCCGGACTTCGAGGTCATCGTTCTCGACAACAATACGAAGGACGAGGCCGTGTGGCGGCCGGTCGAGGCGCATTGCAAGACTCTGGGGCCGCGCTTCCGCTTCTTCCACTATGACAACGTCAAAGGGTTCAAGGCCGGCGCGCTGAACATCGCGCTGGAGCTGACCGACGCGCGGGCCGAGATCGTCGCCGTCATCGACAGCGACTATCAGGTCGATCC
>JAEUMM010000290.1 GCA_016792645.1 Alphaproteobacteria bacterium
GCCCTGCAAGATGCCGGCGATGCGGAAGAAATTATACGCGAAGTAGAAATCGAGATTCTCGATCCCCGGCCGCCCCGTGCGCTTGCAGTACATCGCGACGTATTCGGCTTCGCTGGGAATCCCCAGCGACTTCAAATCCGCGCCCGACAAGCTGCCGGTCCCGCCGCCCGTGCCGCCCGCAGGCATGCGCCACTGCATGATGTGATAGGTGAAATCCGCCAGCGGATCGCCGATCGTCGAAATCTCCCAGTCAAGCACCGCCAGAACCTTCGGCTCGCTCGGATGCAAGATCATGTTGTCGAGCCGATAATCGCCATGCACGATCCCCGCACGCTCGCCCGGCGGAATGTGATGCGGCAGCCATTCCATCAACTTGTTCATCGCCGGAATGCTCTCGGTCTCCGAGGCGACATACTGCTTGCCCCAGCGCGAAATCTGCCGTGAGAAGTAGCTGCCGGGCTTGCCGAAATCCTCAAGCCCCAGCTTCACGTGATCGGCCTGATGCAGGCGCGCCAGCGTCTCGTTCATCGCGTCATAGATCGCGAACCGCTGCTTGGGTTCGACCCCCGGCAACTGCGGCTCCCAAATCACGCGCCCCTCGACGCACTCCATGACATAGAACATCGTGCCGACGATGCTCTCGTCCGTACACAGAACGTAAGGCTTCGGCACCGGAAACCCGGTCGGATAAAGCGCCGAGATAATCCGAAACTCGCGATCGACCGCATGCGCCGACGGCAACAGCTTGCCCGGCGGCTTGCGCCGCAGCACATACTTCGTCTTCGGCGTCACCAGCTGATAGGTCGGGTTCGACTGCCCGCCCTTGAACTGCCGGATGGTCAGCGGCCCCTCGAACCCCGGCACGTGCTCGCTCAAGTATTTCTCAAGCTTCGCCGCATCGAGCGCGTGCTGAGGCGCGACGTCCTTCGTCCCGCTGAATTGTTCTTGGCGCGATGGCTGCGACATGTCCTGCCCTCAGGGGTTTTAGTGTTCTATTCCCGCCATTCTTAGCTGATTGGGCAGGCGAGGGAAGGGCGGATTACGCGCGTTCCCGCGCCACCGCGCGCCAGCCGATATCGCGCCGCGCAAACCCTTCCGGCCAATCGATGAGATCGACGGCGCGATAGGCCCGCGCCTGCGCCTCGGCAACGCTACGCCCGCGTGCCGTAACGTTCAGCACGCGTCCACCGGTCGCGATCAGTTGCCCGTCTTTGATTGCGGTCCCGGCGTGAAAAATCTCGACGCCCTCAACCGCCGCCGCGCGATCGAGCCCGCGAATAACGGTGCCCTTGATCGGCGCCTCCGGATACCCCTTAGCCGCCATCACAACGGTCAGCACGGCGTCGTCGTGCCAGCGCACATCCATCGTCTTCAACCCACCGTCCGCCACCGCAAGCAACAAGGTCACGATGTCGGACTTCAACCGCATCATCAGCACCTGCGTTTCCGGATCGCCGAACCGCGCATTATACTCGATGAGCTTCGGCCCTTCCTTGGTGAGCATCAGCCCCGCAAAGAACACGCCCTTGAACGGCCGTCCACGCGCCTTCATCGCCCGCGCGGTCGGCAGAACGATACGCTCCAGCGTCTGCCGTTCGATCTCCGGCGTGAACACCGCCGCAGGCGAATAAGCCCCCATGCCCCCGGTGTTCGGCCCGACGTCGCCGTCACCGACCCGCTTGTGGTCCTGCGCCGCGCCGAACGGCAAAACATTCTCGCCGTCGCACAGTGCAAAGTAACTCGCCTCTTCGCCTTCCATGAATTCTTCGATGACGATGCTCTGCCCCGACGCACCGAACGCGCCCGAGAACATCGAGTCGATTGCAGCCGAAACCTCCGCCCGCGTCGCCGCAATGATGACGCCCTTGCCCAACGCCAACCCATCCGCTTTCACGACCACAGGCAGCGGATGATCGCTTGCATAGTCCTTCGCCGCCGCCGCATCCGTAAATCGCCGGAACCGTGCGGTGGGAATCCCCTCGGCCGCACAAAGCTCCTTCGTAAACCCCTTGGACCACTCCAACTCAGCCGCCGCCTTCGACGGCCCAAAATGCTTGACCCCCGCCGCCGCCAGCCGATCGGCCAGCCCACCGGCCAACGGATTGTCCGGCCC
>JAEUMM010000401.1 GCA_016792645.1 Alphaproteobacteria bacterium
GCAATCGTTCAGCAACTTGCGCTCATCCACGATGCCCGGATCGCGCGCCGCCAGCGTATCGGCGACCACCGCGTACGCTTCGAAGAACGACCGCAACACGCCATGCGCCGTCAGCGGTCGGAACGACTTCAGCAGCGCCAACGTCGGCTCGCGCCCGCGCGCCAACGCCTCGCGCCAATCCGGCGATTGCAACTTCAACTCGGCGTCCAGCCCCGCGCGGAACGCATCCTTCTCCTTGAAGAAGAACTCGAACTTCAGCAGATCGCGCAGATAAAGCGCCTCGTCCCAGAACGACTGCTCGCGCTCGCCGAACGTCTGCTCCGCCGCTTTCAGCAACGCGAGTTCGGCGATCGCCGCATTGACGAAGAAATGGATGATCGTGTTGCGATAGAAGGCCGCGGCCAAATGCTGGTCACCGCCGATGCTGTAGACGATCTCCAGCCCGCCCTTATGCTCATGCACGACATTGTGCGACGCGAGCGAATCCAGCGTCCGCCGCGTCGTATCCCCGTCCGCGATCTTGGCCGATGGCGCCAGCGGCAACCGTCGCCGCGTCGCCGACATCAGATAATCGTCGATCTCCGCCCGCACCTGCTCCAACGTCAACGCCCGCCCGCGATGCGCCAGCAAGATCAGCGACACCAGTGACGTGCCCGTAATCGGCGTAACATCGTTGATCCGCCACGACACCTCGAACGCCACCTTCTGCGTCGCCAGCGTCTCTTCATCGCCTTCGGTCTTGGTGGCGTCAGGCGGCCCCAGCATCTCGCGCATGGACACCGGCTCTGCGACGCGGAAATAGATTCGCCCGAACGGCTTCTTCTGCGCCCGGAAGAAGCGCACGAACCAAGCCAAATTCTCCGGCCGCTTCTTGCCCCCATGCGCCTCGGCGGCGTATTCCGACACCTCGTGCAGCTGGTCATACGCAATCGAAATCGGCATCAGCATCAAGTCGTCGACACGCCCCTCGCGATACGCCGACACGAGATACGTGAGCAGCCCAAGCTTCGGCGGCAACTGCTTACCCGTCCGCGACCGCCCGCCTTCGATGTACCACTCAAGACTGAACCGCTTCTCGACGAGATAGCCGAGGTATTCGCGTAGCGCGAATTTGTAGACCGGATTGCCTTTGATATCGCGCCGGATGAACACGCGCCCCGCCTTGCGCGCGATCGTGCCCATCGGCCAGAAAGCCATGTTGATGCCGCCGAACGTCGTCGGCGTCGCGAGCCGGTTGTCGGCGAACGCGACCGACGTCACCGCGGAATCGAGGTTCGACTTATGGCTCGGCAGAATAATGCCCGGCGCCCGCTCCAGCGCCGCGCGCGTCCGCTCGATCTGCGCCTGGTCGTAGTCGATCTGCGCCCCGTACCCGCGCGTGAATAGACTGCGCGCCAGCTGCATCATCACGTCGATGGCGAAGGGACTGTGCGCGGTCCGCAACTCGTGCAGATACCCGATCGCTTCCTTGGTGACCGAGTCCTCCGACCGCCCGAGCTTATGCGCAACCTCCGCGGCGCCGTCGCGAAACCGCCGCGACGCGGCGATCTGCTCGCTGACCAGCTTCGGCAATTTGTAGCGTCGCCCGATCAGCCGGTATTCCGCGCGCTCAAGTGCAAGCAGAGCCTGGCGCGAGATGAACTCCGCAAACGCCTCCGGATCGTTCGCATCCGCTTCACCGGCGCTCTTCGCGCGCGCGTTCAGATCGCCGATGCTCGCCGGCTGCCCCGCGACGACGCGGCAGCGATCGGGCTCGATCTGCACGATCCGCGCCTGTTCCTTCTCTCGCGGATGCCGCGGATCGCGCAGCAAAATCAAATCCGACAACCGCGCCGTCCGCTCGCCGCCACGCTCGCGCGGCAACCAAGCAATGCGCACCGGCGCCAACATCACCGCAGGATCGTCCAGACGCCCACGCAACTGCGCCGCAAACGGCTTCAGGTCGTCGAGCTTCTGCGGCAAGCCGATGAACGAAACCGCCTCTTCAAGCGTCCCCGCGGGCCGCGCCTGCGCGATCCAGCGTTCGACCACCTGTCGCTCCGTGGTCGTGCGGCAATCGGTGAGGAACACGACCCGCGCGCCAACGGGCGCCGGCCACTGGGGCAGGGGCTCACCCGCAACCTGAGACGATACGATCTCGTTCATCCCGGATCCGCTTCCGATCCCGCACTGCGCCGGAGAAGCCCACGAAACGCATCCTGCGCCGAACGCCCTTCATTGATCACGCCGTTCACCTCCGACGCGATCGGCATTTCCACGCCGTATTTCTCGCCGAGCTGCAACACCGTGCGGCTCGACTTCACACCCTCCGCCACCTGCTTCATGTCGGCCAGAATGTCGGCAATCTTCCGCCCCTTGCCGAGTTCAAACCCGACATGCCGGTTGCGACTCTGCGGCGACGTGCACGTCGCGATCAGATCGCCCATCCCCGTCAAACCCGGAAACGTCTCAGGCCGCCCGCCCATAGCAACGCCAAGCCGCGTCACCTCCGCAAGCGCCCGCGTGATCACGGCCGAGCGCGTGTTCTCACCAGCGCCCAACCCGTCGCCCATGCCGGCCGCAATCGCCATCACGTTCTTCAACGCGCCGCCCAACTCGCAGCCGACGACGTCCGAGTTCGTGTAGACGCGAAACAGCCCCGTTTTGAAGATGCCCTGCAGCTCGCGGACGATGACGTCGTCTTCCATCGCGATCACGCTCGCGGCGGCGAACCCGCCCATGATTTCGCGCGCCAGATTCGGTCCGGTCAGAACGCCGGCCGGATGCCCCGGCAACTCCTCCGCGATGACCTCAGTCATGCGCAATTTCGTGCCCTGCTCGAACCCCTTCGACAGGCTGA
>JAEUMM010000414.1 GCA_016792645.1 Alphaproteobacteria bacterium
TGGGCTGAGGCCCCTATCCTCCTCTCACTATTAGAGTGAGGGGGAACGATGCTGACGCTGCTTGGCGTTGCGGTCGTGATTGTGGGGTTTGCGCTCCGGTTCAATCCGTTGCTGGTCGTTGTCGCATCGGCGTTGGTGACCGGGCTGGCGGCGGGGATGGCGCCTGAAGAGGTGCTGGCTGCGTTCGGTAAAGCGTTTAACGACAGCCGATACGTCAGTGTCGCTTGGCTGGTGTTGCCTGCCATCGGCGTTTTAGAACGGGCCGGGTTGCAGGAGCGGGCGCGGGCTTTGATCGGCAGCATCCGTGCGGTGACCGTCGGGCGGCTTCTCCTTATCTATATGTTGCTGCGGCAACTGACGGCTGCGATCGGGCTGATCTCGATTGCGGGGCATGCGCAGACGGTGAAGCCGCTGGTGGCGCCGATGGCGGAGGCCGCCGCAGAACTCAAGCATGGCGACATCACGGACGAGGAGCGCGACAAGGTTCGCGCGTTAACGGCCGCGACGGACAACATTGCGCTGTTCTTCGGCGAGGACGTGTTCCTGGCCATCGGGTCGATCCTGTTGATGGTCGGCTTCCTGGAGACGAGCGGCATCGTCGTGCAGCCGCTTGAGATGTCGTTGTGGGCGATCCCGACCGCGATCGCCGCGTTCTTCGTTCACGGTGCGCGGCTTCTGTTGTTCGACAGCAAGCGGCTTAAGACCAAGGATGGGGTCGCGCCGAAATGATCACCATCCACGCCGTTTACATTCTGGTCGGGTTGCTGTTCGTCGCGTTCGCGTATCTGAGCTTTGCCGATCGCGGCAATCCCAAGCGTTATACGACCGGCCTGTTCTGGGGCCTGTTCGCAGTGAGTTTCCTTGCTGGTGATTACATCGGCGATCTCGCCAACGGCGTGCTGGTTCTGAGCATGGCGTTGATTGCCGGTTTCGGCGGGCTTGGCATCGGCAAGGTCGCGACGACCAGCGCGGAAGAGCGGAAGGCATCATCCGTGCGGTTCGGGAATTGGCTGTTCCTGCCTGCGCTTCTTATTCCGCTGATTACGCTGGTCGGGACATTCGCGATTAAGGGCGCCGATTGGAACACGTGGTTCGGGCATCTGAAATTCGACGGCGTGACGATCAACGGCGTACCCATCGCCGATCCGGACAAAGCGACGATCATCGCGTTGGCATTCGGCGCGATCGTTGCGGTTTGCGCCGCCGTGGCCATGTTGCGGCAGCCGCTGTCCGCGCCGCTGCAGGAAGGGCGGCGGTTGATGGACATTATCGGATGGGCCGCTTTGTTGCCGCAGATGCTGGCGTCGCTGGGTGCGGTGTTTGCGATTGCCGGTGTCGGCAAAGTCGTCGGCGATATTGCTACGCAGGTCGTGCCGGCCGACAACCTCTTCATCGCCGTCACGGTTTACTGTGTCGGCATGGCGGCGTTTACGATGATCATGGGAAATGCGTTCGCAGCGTTTCCTGTTTTGACCGCGGGCGTGGGGATTCCGTTCTTGATTCAGCACTTCGGCGGTGAGCCGGCGGCGATTGCATCGATCGGGATGCTCGCGGGATTTTGCGGGACGCTGATGACGCCGCTGGCCGCGAACTTCAACATCGTTCCGGCGGCGCTGCTCGATCTTAAGGACCGCAACGGCGTTATCTACGCGCAGATTCCGACCGCGCTTGCGATGCTCGCGATCAATACGTTGCTGATGTACGTGCTTGCGTTTCGCTGAGCGCAGTTATGCACAGCAACATCGTTAAGCTCGAACTACATGTAGTGGGTCCGAACCTTGAGGATTCAAAATCGATTCCGCGATTAACTTTCTGATTCAAAAGACCAATTGACGGCGAGTCACGCGTGACTCAAGGTGACGACGTCGAGCGACGGTTTTCGTGTAGGGCACATTTGGGGCCGGCGCTTTTCAAACGGATTCAAACCGCGTTCTGACGGTAAGTCGGCAGCATTTTTGCGCGCCTGCTCGCCCACAAGAACGCCCACTCTTGGGGGCCTTTCATGGGCGTGATCACGCGCGCGATCAGCAATTATCACGACACAATTCTTCAGGGCGACACCATCGCCAAGATGAACGAGCTGCCGGAGAAGAGCGTCGATCTGATCTTCGCCGACCCGCCGTACAACCTTCAGCTTGAAGGCGACCTGCACCGTCCCGACCAGAGCAAGGTCGACGCGTGCGACGATCAGTGGGACCAATTCGGCAGCTTCGCCGAGTACGACAAATTCTCGCGCGAGTGGCTGGCCGCGGCGCGCCGCGTGTTGAAGGACAACGGTTCGATCTGGGTGATCGGCTCGTACCACAACATCTACCGCGTCGGCACGGTGATGCAGGATCTGGGCTATTGGTTCCTGAACGACATCGTGTGGCGTAAGACGAACCCGATGCCGAATTTCCGCGGCCGCCGGTTCACGAACGCGCATGAGACGATGCTGTGGTGCGCGAAGTCGCGCGGGCAGAAGAGCTATACGTTC
>JAEUMM010000415.1 GCA_016792645.1 Alphaproteobacteria bacterium
GTCCTCGTCGGCGACCACTCGGGCAGGGACGACTGATTACTTCTTCCGGTGCGTCGCGTCATAAGCCGTCGCCAGTTCGGCGATCATCTCCGGCTTCCAGCACACGTCGGCGAAGCCGTTGACGCGCAGCACGTCGAGCACATCTTCGAACTCACGGTTCGCCTGCGAGAACATCTCGCGCGTTTGCTTCAAGCGCCGCTCGACCGCAAGAAAGCCGACGTCTTCCGGGTGCGCCGCCTCATACGTCCAATCGCGCACCGCGCGCAGCATGCGCATGTAGTCGTTGACCTCGCGCGAAATGTCCGCGGTCAGTGCATAGCCGTACAAACCCGTCAGTGCCGGAAACGCACGATACGCATTGTCGACCGCATCGGCGGCGCGCACACGCGCAGGCCCCATCGGCGTGCGCACGAACCTGAGCAGCGTCTCGCCCATTGCAACGTGAAGCAGCAAAAGCTCCTGCCCGAAATTTTGCCGCGCAGGCCGCCACTTCGACGACTGCCGCGCATCGATCATCACGGGAATGAGGATCGAGAACACAAGCGCGCCGAGAATGAACCCGCCGAATTCCGCCACCGCATTCTGAAAGAACCCCTCGTTCATGCCGAGCGGCCCGTTCGGATCCAAGATCAACTTGGCAATGTCGTCGACCATCGCATGTGCCCCCACGTCAGGTTCCGGCTCTCAATCATTTAATGGCCGCCGGGCCCGATCATGCTATTCTGGCCGAAGTCCGGGGCCGCCCGCCAGGGCCGGAACCATCCATCTTCTTGTCGCCACAGTCGCTTCCTAAGGCTTGCGGCCCATGTCCGAGCTCAGATTGACCATGCGCACACTCATCCTCACCGTACTCGCCGTCATGTTCGCGGCCACGGCCCACGCGGCGCCCCTCAACGCCCAAGACACCGCCGAGCTGAACAAGATTTCCGCCTACCTGAACGCGATCACCTCGCTGCAGGCGAGCTTCGTCCAGGTCGGCCCCAACGGCGAACTCGACCAGGGCATGGTCTACGCCAAAAAGCCCGGCCGACTGCGCTTTGAATATGCGCCGCCGAGCCCGTATCTGATCGTCTCCGACGGCGTCACGATCGCGGTCGCGAACTCGAAGATGCGCACGGTCGATCGCTACCCGTTGATCGAAAACCCGCTGAACATCATCCTGCGCGAAAATATCGACCTGACGAAGGATCAGCGCATAACCGCGGTTGAGCGCCAGGCCGGAACGCTGCGCATCACGGCGGCTGAGAAATCGGGCCCTCTTAAGGGCCAAGTAACCTTAATTTTTGCCTCGCCGTCGACCGAGCTGCGCCAATGGATCATTACCGATGCGCAAGGCTTGCAGACTATGATTGCCTTGAAAAACACGAAGACCGAGGTGGCCCTGCCGCCCGATCTGTTTGTGTTGAAGGACGTCGACAAATTCCGCCGGAAGGACGAGTAGCTTCACGTCGCTTGCCGCTGTTTGCGGGGCGGTGGTAGGCCAATGAACCATGACCCGCAGGCCCAACAAACCGCTCGTCGGCATCCCGTGCGATCTTCGCATGATCGGGCCGCATCCCTTTCACGCCGTCGGCGAGAAATACATCGTCGCCGTCCGTGACGGCGCCGGCGCGATCCCCGTCCTCATTCCCGTTCTCGAAAAGCCCATCGACATCGACGAGATCCTCGACACCGTCGACGGCGTCTTGCTGACCGGCTCACCGTCGAACGTCGCACCGAACCTCTACGGCGGCCCATCGCCACGCGATGGCGTGCTGCAGGACCATCGCCGCGACGCAACGACCGTCCCGCTCATCCGCCACATCGTCGATCGCGGCCTGCCGCTGCTCGCGATCTGCCGCGGCTTTCAGGAATTCAACGTCGCCTACGGCGGCACGCTGTTTCAGCACGTCGAAGAACAACCGGGACGCTTCGACCACCGCGAAGACAAGCATCAACCGCTCGACGTCCAGTACGCGCCGATCCACGACGTCCACCTGACGCCGGGCGGAAGACTCGAAGCCATCGCGGGCATGGGCACGATCAAAGTGAACTCACTGC
>JAEUMM010000315.1 GCA_016792645.1 Alphaproteobacteria bacterium
GGCAGCCCATACTTGCGCGCAAAATCCAAGTCGCGCTGATCGTGCGCCGGACAGCCGAAAATCGCGCCCAGCCCATATTCCATCAGCACAAAGTTCGCGACATAGACCGGCACCGTCGCGCCCGCGATGAACGGATGCTTCGCCTTCAAGCCGGTGTCAAAGCCCATCTTCTCGGCGGTCTCGATCGCAGCCTCGGTCGTCCCCTGCCGCTTGCACTCGGCGATGAAGTTGACCAGCGAGGTGTCCGTCTTCGCCATCTCCTGCGCAATCGGATGATCGACCGCGATCGCGCAAAAGCTCGCGCCGAACAACGTATCGGGCCGCGTCGTGAACACCTCCAGCGACCCATACTTCGGATCGCTCAACTCAAACGAAACGCGCGCGCCTTCCGACTTGCCGATCCAGTTGCGCTGCATCAAGCGCACCTTGTCCGGCCAGCGATCCAAATCGCCTAAGGCGGCCAGCAACTCCTCCGCCATGTCGGAAATCTTGAAGAACCACTGCGTCAGCTTGCGCTGCTCGACCAACGCGCCGGAACGCCACCCGCGCCCGTCGATCACCTGCTCGTTCGCCAGCACCGTATGATCGACCGGATCCCAGTTGACGTTGGCTTCCTTGCGCGCAACGAAGCCCAACCGCTCGAAGTCCAAGAACATCTTCTGCTGATGCTTGTAGTAGGTCGGATCGCAGGTCGCGAACTCGCGGCTCCAATCGATCGACAACCCCAAGATCTTCAGCTGCTCCTTCATCGCAGCGATATTGGCGTAGGTCCATTTGCCCGGATGCGTCTTCTGCTCCATGGCGGCGTTCTCGGCCGGCATGCCGAACGCATCCCACCCCATCGGGTGCAAGACGTTGAACCCCATCGCGCGCTTGAACCGCGCCACGACGTCGCCCATCACATAGTTGCGGCCATGCCCGATGTGAATCTTCCCCGACGGATAGGGAAACATCTCCAGCACGTAGTACTTGGGCTTCGTCCGATCGATCTTCGCGCGAAAAACCTGGGCATCGGCCCAAGCCGTCTGCCACTTCGGTTCGACCTCGCGTGCGTTATAGCGCGACATGATTCAAGTCCGTGAAATCTGGTGAAACGACGTTATCGACGCGCGCGCACGCAGGAGCAAGCGGCATCGGGCCGCGCCCCTAAAGCAAGTCAGGCAATGTCGTGAAAGCTAGTCGCCGTCTTGCTTGAGGTCGCGGGCCTTATTCAGGATGAGGTTCTCAAGCTTGGTGACCGTTTCCGGATCGACCGTACCGTCGACCCAATCGCCGGTCGGCTTCTTGACCTCTTTGAACACCGAGACGCGAAGCGCGTCGGCCCTAAGTCGGGAATCGAGGATGTAGACGGCAATACGCATCCGCTCGTTGGGCGTCGGCGTGTACCAGCCGGTCTTGATGACCCCGCCGAACGGATCGGCGGTTTCCATGGGCGCGAAGGACAACGCGTCCAGGCTTGCCCGCCACAGGTGCCGGTTCACCGCCACGCCCGTCTTCTTCTCGGCAGGCGACCCGGGGCCGAACCAATCGAACACGCTGCCGCCCGGCGTCGCCGCTTCCGCAGTTTGCGTGGTCGCCGGCTGTGAGGCTTGGGTCGCCACCGGCTGGGGCGGCGCCTGGACGGTGGTCGGCGCGTCCTCCGCATCCGACGCGCAGGCAGCCAACATCAACGCGGCGCAGGCAATGGGGAGAACCTTCGACATCATGGTTTAACTCGCGACCGACAGGGCCCGGGCAAGGGCCGTAAGGGTGAAGCCAGCTTGGGGACAAGCGAAGGCGCGTTATACGCGAAGAGCGGTAACCTCGGCAATCGCCGCGGGCAAATTTGCCGGCGCTGACACGCACACGGCCTGGCCTCGTATGGTCAAAACGCCGGTACTGGAAGTTGTGTCTGCGTGGAGACTGAGCGCAACACCGAGCGCGTGAAGTATCCGTAAGGCCGCTAACCGCTTGACCCTATCCCGTGAAACACCGCATGACTCCCCGCGGGGGAATGTAAAGTCTGTTGTGAAATCTCGGTGAGAGGCCGGTTCATGAAGTATGCATGGCGTTCCCTGACGGCCGCATCGCTTATCGCGCTCAGCGCGACCGCCGCTTCGGCGGAAGAAATCCGCTACAGCTGGGGCGGCAACGGTACGCTTTCGGGCTTCTGGGTCGACCAGGACGAAGTCCCCGGCAACGAACTCAACGACTACGGCTTCGCCGGCGAAGCCAAAGTGTGGGGCAAGGCCTCCATTTTGAGCGACAGCGGCTGGGACTACGGCGTGCGCGGCCAGCTGCGCTTCCAGTCCAGCGAACACGAATTCTCGAACGACCACATCCGCGGCGCGCCCGACTTCGTCGACGAAGTCTATCTCTACGTCGATATGCTGTTCGGCGGCGTGGTGCTGGGCCTCGAAGACGGCGCAGCCGACCAAGCCGGCATCTATTCGCCGACCGTGACCGACATCAACCGCATCGACGATCCACGCGCCTACGTGCTGCAGGATCCGCTGTCGAACAGCTACACCGCCTTCACGCCGAACGGCGCGCACATGCGCACCGACCTCAATGCGTCGGGCGATGCGTTCAAGATCATCTACAAATCGCCGCGTCTCATCGGCGTTCAGCTGTCGGCGTCCTACACGCCTGAACTGACGCGCGGCCTCAACGATCTCTTCGACGACGACGAGGATTTCGATGAGCAGTCGAACATCTGGGAAGTCGGCGTGAACTATCAGGGCTCGCTGAGCTCGTTCGACATCGGCTTCTACGCAGGCTACGTCGCCGGCTACAACGAACGTGAAACGGTCGGCCACACGGTCGACGTCGTCGCCGCGGCCCTCAACGGCGGCGCCCCGACCACCTTCACGTCGCAGCCGTTTACGCCCGACGATCTCGAAGAATACGGCACCGGCCTCCAGATCGCCTACGAAGGCTTCAAGGTCGGCGGCTCCTACCGCGTGACCAACATCGCAGGTGGCGCAGGCCTCGCCGATCAAGCGATTGGATCGCTCTCCGTCGGCTGCAGCACGATTTCGGGCTGCGTCCTTCCCGACGCGCAAACGACCATCTGGGGCGCAGGCGTAACCTATGAAACCGGTCCCTGGAAATTCGGTGCGGGCTACATAGACCTCGAAGAGGAACTGCCCGTGTTCTTCGACGCCACGCCGCCGGGCGTCCTCAACGATCAAAATCGCTTCCTGACCCAAGACGGCCAAGGCTGGACCGGCGCGGTGACGTACGAATTCGACGAGAACCTGCAAATCTCCGCCGGCTATCAGCACTACAATTTCGACGGCCCTGCGGGCGTCTGCACCGGCGCCGCGTGCGACACGCTCGACGCCGATTTGGCCTTCGTTCAAACGTCGATGTCGTTCTAAAGACCGGAAACCGGTCTGTGACGAGGGCCGCACGCAAGGCCCGTTTACTGTCCGTGGAGCTACAGCGCGCGCGGACAGACCACTATGCTACCAAATTGCGGCGGCTCTGATTCTGAAGGGGTCGCTGCCCAATAGGTCGTGAGGGGTCATGGTCCGTTTCGCAGGCGCAAGCCTTCTCGCCGCCGTCGCGTTGAGCGCGGGCATCGCGCACGCCGATGAAACGTTCGACCGCCTGCAACTCCGCCTCAACGGTCACGCCAACGTCGTCGGCGCCTACGTCGATCAGACGAACCAGGACGGCCTCGACGAAGGCGTCCTCGCCGTCGACACGGGTTTGTTCGGCTCGGCCATCCTGCCGCTCGATGGCGGCGGCGAAGTCGGCGGCCGCATCGCGCTCGATCTCGACTACGCCTCGAACTTCGACTCCTTCCTGAACGACGCGGGCAGCGCCGACGTCCTCGAAGA
>JAEUMM010000042.1 GCA_016792645.1 Alphaproteobacteria bacterium
CCGGGCCAGGGCAACAACGTCTATATCTTCCCGGCGATGGGCATGGCGGTGCTGGCGACGGAGGCCACGCGCGTCACCGACGAGATGTTCATCGTCGCGGCGAAGGCGGTGGCCGAACAGGTGACCGAGGCGAACCTCGCGTCCGGCCTCATCTATCCGCCGATCAGCAATATTCTCGACGCCTCGCTGCACGTGGCCGAACGCGTCGCCGCCCACATCTTCGACAAAGGCCTCGCGGGCGTGGCGCGGCCGAAGGATATCGGCGCCTTCATCCGCGCGCGGGCGTACCGGCCGGTCTATCCGGCGTTGATTTGATCAGTCCGGGTTCTTGCCGGTGAAGACCGCGAGTTGTGCGGCGAAGGCGCGTTGGTAGGCGGGGCGGGTTGCGGCGCGGGCGAGGTAGGCGGTGATGTTGGGGTGCTCTTCCAGCAGGCCCGATCCTTCCAGGCGGCGCACCGCGTGGACCATCATGATGTCGCCGGCGCTGAAGGCGCCGTCGAGCCAGTCGGCGCGCCCCATGTGGTGGGACAGTTGGGTTAGGCGCGCGCGCGCGCGGTCGTCGAGCATCGTCAGGCGCTCGGCGTACCAAGGCTTGTCGCGCTCCACGAGGGTAGCCATCGAGCGCTCGACGATCGGCGGTTCGACCGTACTCACCGCGGCGAACATCCAGGTGATCGCGCGGGCGCGGGCGTTCGCGTCGTCCGGCAGCAGCCCCGCGTGACGCTTTGCGATGTGGAGCACGATCGAGCCCGTCTCGAAGAGGGCGAGATCGCCTTCCTCATAGGTCGGGATCTGGCCGAACGGATTGAGCCGCAGATGCGCGGGCTCCTTCATCGCCTTGAACGACACGAGGCGCACGTCGTAGGGCTGGCCCACCTCTTCCAGCGCCCAGCGCACGCGCATGTCGCGCGCGAGGCCGCGGCCGCGATCGGGGGAGCTTTCGAAGGCGGTGATCGTCGGGCGCATGGGAAGGCTCCTCGTGACGCGCCGTACTCACGCGCCGCGCTGAATGTTCCGTCCGTAGAAGATTTCGCTGATTTCGTGGTTGACGCGGCCGCGGATGAGTTTGGCTTCGCGGGCCGTCAGGTCCGCCTCGCCGGCGCCGAAGAGATAGGTGTCGAGGTCCAGTTCCTTCAGCCGCATCTTCGTGTGGAAGATGCTCTCTTGGTAGACGTTGACGTCGACCATGTCGTAGCGGTCCTGGATGCCGGGCGAGATGAAGTTTTGGATCGAGTCGATCGAGTGGTCGATGAAGTGCTTCATGCCGCGCACGTTGCGGGTGAAGCCGCGCACGCGGTAATCCATCACCACGATGTCGGACTCGAAACTTTCGATGAGAAAGTTCAGCGCCTTCAGCGGCGAGATCCGGCCGCAGGTGCTGACGTCGATGTCGGCGCGGAAGGTCGAGATGCCGGCGTCCGGGTGCGTCTCCGGATAGGTGTGCACGGTGATGTGGCTCTTGTCCAAGTGGCCGACGACGGAGGCCTTCTTCGGCGTGGTGAGGCCGTCGTGGTGGCCCTCGGAGATCAGCATGGTGACGCTGGCGCCTTGCGGATCGTAATCCTGCTTGGCCACGTTCAAAATATGCGCGCCGATGATGTCGGCGACTTCGGTCAGGATCGCGGTCAGGCGCTTGGCGTTGTAGACCTCGTCGACGTACTCGATGTACTCGCCGTTTTCCTTTTTCGTGCGCGCGTAGCAAATGTCGTAGATGTTGAACGACAACGACTTGGTCAGATTGTTGAACCCGTGAAGCTTGAGCTTCGGATTGCTGGTCGGCTTTACCTTCGCCACTGCGGCTGTTCCCCTGAAGTGCGGGCGTAGGGATATAGGTTTGGGACGCCGACTTCTAGCGCTTGCTCAAGTGGCGCGATCGCGCTTTTTCCGCCGGCGCACGATCATGTTGTAGATCGGCCCGAAGCCCAGCAATGCTGCGCCTACGAAGGGTGCTGCGACCACTGGCAGGCGGATGCCCAGCGTGCTGTCGGGGCTCGTTATCGTCACCCCTGCGGTCGCCGCCAGCCCCACGCAGATCAGAGCCACGCCCGCCACCACCCGCGCCTTGGGCACTGTCCGCCCGCCCCTGACGGGTGAGAAGCTGCGCTCGTGCCGCGCGAACACCGCGATCATCGGCAGCAGCGCGACGATATAGATCGCGAACCACAGCGGGCGCGAGGCCCA
>JAEUMM010000047.1 GCA_016792645.1 Alphaproteobacteria bacterium
GACAAAGACGACCTGCCGCTGCTGACCTTCAGCACCACGCGCGAGCACGAACCCGACTTCGCGCTCCCCACCATGCCGCTCGGCGAACATGTCGTGGAGGATTACCGCCACCTGCATCTCTCGCTGAAAGCGCACCCCGTCGCCTTCCTCCGCAACGAACTGAGAGCCCGCGGCATCGTCGCCAACGAATCCCTCCCATCGATTCCACCCAACCGCATCGTCACCGTCTCCGGTCTCGTCCTTGTGCGCCAACGCCCAGGCACGGCGAGCGGCGTCATCTTCATGACACTGGAGGACGAAACGTCCATCGCCAACATCGTCGTCTGGCCGAAAGTGTTCGAAGAGTTCCGCCCGACGGTCTTAGGCGCCCGCTTCGCCTGCGTCCGCGGCCAATTGCAAAGCGAAAGCAACGTCATCCACGTCATCGCCGAGGAGATCATCGACATGACCCCGCTCCTCGACCGCCTCCACGCCGACCCATCGCCCGTGGAATCGCTCGCACGCGCCGACGAGATCAAACACCCGCCACCCGCACGCGGCACGCATCCGGGCGCCAAGCGCGCCGAACTGCACAAACACCCGCGCAACGTCCGCCCGCTTCAGCCCGTCCGCGAATACGATGCCGAAACCGCCGCGCAAAAAATTCACGCCGTCATGCCGAAGGGCCGGAACTTCCACTAACCTCAGGCGCGCCCGCGCTTCGACCGCATCGGCGACACCTGCCGCTCGATCCAATTCTTGATCTCGCGCGTCCGCACGGCGAAGTCGGAAATCGCCGCCGTGATCCCGTGCTGCCACGCCAGCGCTCGATTGGCGGGCGTGCGTTCAAGCGCCTCAAGATCGCCGACATAGCGCGCGTGATCCGCATCGCCGTGGAACAGACCCTGCTCCACCGTCGCCGCCATCAACCGCCTCATCACCGCCGCAATGTCGCCGAACGAATACTCTGGATGATACTGCACGCCCCAGAACGTACAGCCGCGCGACTTGATCTCCGCCGCCTGCACCGCGCTGCACGCGTTCGTGGCCAAAATCGTCGTGCCGCGCGCCGTCTCTTCGATCTCGTCCATATGCACAGTGATCGCGTCGAACACGGGACCCTTGTCCCAATAGAGATCGTGCTCCTCGCCCGCATCGGTCAGCATGATCGAACGCGCAAAGCCGATCTCGCGTCCGTTCGGATTCTTCCGCACCGTGCCGCCGGCCGCGACCGTTGCCACCTGCAAGCCCCAGCACGACCCGAAGAACGGCGTATCGGTCTCAAACACGGCGCGCGCCAACTCGATCTGCCGCATGATCGAGGGCCCGAGATCGTAGATGTTCAACGACGACCCGGTGATCGCGATACCGTCATAGGACTGAAGCCCCATGCGATCCGGCAAGTTCGCGCCCAGGTCCGCCGGAAAGCAAACATCCACGCGCGCGCCGGGCGACAGCCGCCGCAACACATCCGCATACCCGTCGCTCGCCGCACGGCCGCCGGCGGCGACATGGCGCGCACGCCCTTCCGCCGTGTTCCCTTCGACGACCAACAAACGCGGTCCGCTCATGCCGCTCTCAAATCACCGTTCAACGCCGCATCGAAGATACGCCGCGCACCTTGAACATCAAGCGGAACCGGATTGCCGCCCGCCGTCGGATCGACAACCGCCATCTCGGCAATCAGCTTGGCCTGCCGATCATCGACCTTCAAACCTTTCAACGTGTGCGGAATGCCAACCTCGTCGCGCAGGTTGAGCACAAATCCCTGAAACGAATCGAACGTGCCGCCAAGACCGAGATACGCCGACAACCGCGCAATCTTTTCCTCGATCACCTTGCGATTGAACGCCAGTACATAGGGAATGAACACCGCATTGGTCAGCCCATGATGCGTGTCGTAAAGCGCCCCGATCGGATGCGACAGCGCATGCACCGCGCCAAGTCCCTTCTGAAACGCAGTCGCGCCCATAGCGGCCGCCGCCATCATGTTCCCGCGCGCCTCAAGATCGCTGCCGTTCTTCACCGCCCGCAACAAATTCTCTTTGACCAGCCGCACGCCTTCGACGGCAACGCCGTCCGCCAGCGGATGAAATCCCGGCGCGCAATAAGCCTCAAGGCAATGCGCAAACGCATCCATCCCCGTCGCCGCCGTGATGTGCGGCGGCAACCCGACGGTCAGCGCCGGATCGCAAATCGTCACCACCGGCATCATCTTCGGATGAAAGATGACCTTCTTCGTATGCGTCGCTTCTTGCGTGATCACGCCCGCGCGCCCAACCTCAGACCCCGTGCCCGAGGTCGTCGGCACCGCAACAACCGGCGCAATCCCTTTCGGATCGGCGCGCGTATACCAATCGCCGACGTCTTCGAAATCCCACATCGGCCGCGTCTGCCCGGCCATGAACGCAATGACCTTGCCGACGTCCAGCGCCGACCCGCCGCCGAACGCAACGATCCCATCATGCTTGCCCGCGCGCAAAATCGCGACGCCTTCGGCCACATTCGTCTCGACGGGATTCGATTTGATGTTCGAGAACATCGCCGCGCCGAGCCCCGCCGTCTTCAGCGACTCGAACGCCGCCTTCGTCTGCGCCAACTGCGCCAAACCCGGATCC
>JAEUMM010000054.1 GCA_016792645.1 Alphaproteobacteria bacterium
GGTCGCCTTCTTTCGCCGCCTTCAGCGTGACTTTGTGGACTTGCGCGATCGAGGCGGCGGCGACGGCTTCGCCGATGTTGCCGAGGCGCGCGATCTGCGCCGGATCTAGTTCTTCGCGGAGAATGCGTTCGGCTTCGGCGCGCGGGAAGGGCGGCATGCGGTCTTGCAGCTCGGATAGGTCGCGCGCGATATCGCTGCCGATGATGTCGGGGCGTGTGGCCAGGAATTGTCCGGTCTTGATGTAGGCTGGACCGAGGTCCGTGAGCGCGCGGGCGAGGCGTTCGCCGGTGCGGCCGTGCATCTTCGCTTTCTTCTTGCGGAAGATGAGGCCGAGGAAGCGCGCTTCGGGCGGCGCCATCGCGGCCCATTCGGCCGGCGGCAAGACGCCGTGGTGGCCCAGCACGCGGGCGGCGCGCAGGAGGCGGCGGATCTTGGAGATCGCGCTCGCCATCAGAACTTCCAGCCGGAGTGCATGGCGGCGATGCCGGCGGAGAGGTCGCGCCACTTCACCTGGGTGAAGCGGGCGGCTTCGATCATGTCGGCGAATTTTTTCTGCGGCGGGAAGCGGCGGATGCTTTCGACCAGGTACTGATACGACGCGCGGTCGTTGGTGACGACTTGGCCGATCGCCGGGATGACGTTGAAGGACCAGGCGTCGTAGAGCGTCGAGAGCAGCGCGTTGTCGACTTTCGAGAATTCCAGGCAGAGGAAGCGACCGCCGGGTTTCAGGACGCGGTAGGCTTCGCTCAGCGCCTTGTCGATGTGCGTGACGTTGCGGATGCCGAAGGCGATTGTGTAGGCGTCGAAGGTTTCGTCGGCGTAGGGCAGGCATTCGGCGTCGCCGCACGCGAACGCCACGCGTTCGGCATAACCTTGTTCGCGCGCGCGTTCGCGGCCGACGGACAACATTTCGTGATTGATGTCGCAGACGGTGGCGCGCGCATCGCCCGCTTTTGTGCCCAAGCGATCGAGAAAGCGGAAGCTGATATCGCCCGTGCCGCCGGCGACGTCGATGAGTTGCGTGCCGGGCGCGGGCGAGAGCCAGTCGATCATCGCCTGCTTCCACACGCGGTGGATGCCCATCGACATGAGGTCGTTCATGACGTCGTAGCGGCGGGCGACGTTCGTGAACACGCGACCGACGAGGCGCGATTTCTCCTCTTCCGCGACATCGCGGAAGCCGAAGGAGACAGTGGGTTTTTCGTCGGTCATGGGGCTACTCGGGGAACATAGTGCTCGCAAATTCCTTGAGCTACGTTACACAGCGTCCCATGCCTGAGCTTCCTGAAGTCGAAACCGTGCGGTTGGGGCTTGTCCCGGTGCTCGAAGGGCGGGTGCTTGCCAAAGTGACCGCGCGGCGGCCGGATTTGCGCATCCCTTTGCCGCCAGGGTTTGCCAAACGGTTAACAGGACGGCGGGTCGTTAAGCTGACGCGGCGGGCGAAATATATGCTCGTGCATCTCGACGGCGACGAGATCCTGCTGGTGCATCTGGGCATGTCCGGTCGTTTCACGGTGCATGGCAAGGTCGTCGGCTCATTCGTGCATCGCGCCGTCGACGCCGAGAACGGTTTGGGTGCGCACGATCACATCGTGTTCGACACCGATGCGGGCCAGCGCGTCATTTATACGGATCATCGCCGCTTCGGCTTGATGACGCTGCTCAAAGCGTCGGAGCAAGAGGCGCACAAGTTGCTCGCAGGGCTTGGTCCGGAACCTTTGTCGGCGGAATTTTCGGCAGCTTCGTTGAGCAAGGCGCTTGAGGGGAAGCGCACGCCGATCAAGGCGGCGCTGCTTGATCAGCGTGTCGTGGCGGGGCTCGGCAATATTTACGTGTGTGAGGCGCTTTATCGCGCCGGAATTTCGCCGCTCAGGCTTGCCGCTACGATTCAGAGCGCGCGGCTCAAAAAACTTGTTGATGCGATCAAGGCGGTGTTGCGCGATGCGATCAAGGCCGGCGGGTCCACGTTGCGCGACTACAAACACACAGACGGGGAACTCGGTTACTTCCAGCACACGTTTCAGGTTTACGACCGCGAAGGGGAAGCTTGCTGCACCAAAGGGTGCAAAGGCGTCGTGAAACGTGTCGTGCAATCGGGACGTTCGACGTTTTATTGCGCGACGTGTCAGCGCTAGCACCCGCGGTGGGCTTGGGCTAAACCGTGCGCCTGAATTTGAAAGGCGCTTTCCCCATGAGCTTTGAAACGATCAAAACCGAAACGCGCGGCGCTGTGACGCTCATCACGCTCAATCGGCCGCAGGCGTTGAACGCGTTGAATACGCAGCTGATGGAAGAGCTGACGCGTGCGCTTGACGCGGCAGAGAGCGACAAGGGCATTGGCTGCATCGTGATCACGGGATCCGAGAAGGCCTTTGCGGCCGGCGCCGACATCAAGGAGATGCAGCCGAAGACCTATATGGAAGCGTTCGGCGACGACTTCATCACGCGCAGCCACGAACGCGTGGCGACGTGTCGCAAACCAGTGATTGCCGCGGTTGCAGGTTTCGCGCTGGGCGGTGGATGCGAGCTTGCGATGATGTGCGACTTCATCATCGCGGCCGACAACGCGAAGTTCGGTCAGCCGGAGATAACGCTCGCCGTTATGCCGGGAATTGGCGGCACGCAGCGCCTTACGCGCTTTGTCGGCAAATCGAAGGCGATGGAAATGTGCTTGACCGGCCGCATGATGGATGCGGCTGAGGCCGAACGCTCTGGGCTTGTGAGCCGCGTGGTTCCGCTCGCCGAATTGGTGAACGAAGCGATGAAAGCTGCGGACAAGATCGCCAGCATGTCGATGCCGATCGCCATGATGACGAAAGAAACGATCAACCGCGCGTACGAAACGACGCTGGCGGAAGGCATTCGTTTCGAGCGCCGCGTGTTCCACTCCATGTTTGCCACGGCGGACCAGAAGGAAGGCATGGCGGCGTTCATCGAGAAGCGAAAGCCGAAGTTCGAAAACCGCTAAGGGTTGCGACAACAATTCCTGGTTGACGACCCCTAAGTCGCTGCCTATAACCCGCGACCCCTGGGCAACACAGCAAGCCCTTTGAAGGACGATCCACTATGGCGAATATCCGCTCGGCAGCCAAAGCAGCGCGCAAAGCAAAGCGCCGCGAGGCCATCAATACCGCGCGGAAGAGCCGTGTTCGCACCTTCGTCCGCCAGGTCGAAGAGGCCATCGTCAAAGGTGACGCCAAGGCCGCCCAGGAAGCCCTGAAGGCCGCTCAGCCCGAGATCATCCGGGGCGCCAATAAGCGCGTCCTGCATAAGCGCGCCGCCGCGCGCAAAGTGTCGCGTCTCACGCGCCGCGTTAAGGCACTGTCCAAGTAAGCGTCTCCGCGTTGAATCTGGACTTAAACTCCTTTTAATTTTCCGACGACATTCAAGGCGCACGACGTGCGCTTCAAAGGGATTCCCGTGTTTCACGAGCGTGGAGTCGTCCGTCTACAGACCATTGATGAAACTGCCACATTGACGGGTTTCGCGATGGTGGTAGCGTCATCAGGACAGCAAGCAATTACCTACGTTTTCTCGCTGCAGTGCGCGCGTCGTGCGCCCGTTCCCCCGTTCGTAAAGTCAGTCACAAAAAATTCAAGATGCGCACGCTGTGCGAATTATTTTGGATGAGTTCTCGCTTAGTTGCCTTGCCTCTGGTCCCTGTGGCCGATATGGTAAACGCAAGATGAAATTCAGGACGGCGACAATGAAAAAGAACACTGCCTGCAGATCGATAACGGTACGTCCTGTAGTCGGTGAGTCTTCGCCTCCCGCCTTCTAAATGCTCTGGCCTGGGTGACAGGTCTTTCTCTTTCATAATTTCGATAGAATGCTTGAGCCGGTGCTGTAGGGGCGGCGGCGACAGGTCTTTCTTGCGCAAATTGGGGTGCGCTCAGCCATGACATATGCCGGCAACATCAGCGCGCGTGAGGCGTGGGAGCTCTTGAAGGGTGACCCTAAGGCCCAGCTCGTCGACGTGCGCACGGCGGCGGAGTGGTCGTTCGTCGGCGTTCCCGACCTTGCCGCGCTCAATCGCGCCGTGGTGCGCGTGGAGTGGCAGATCTATCCGTCGATGGAGCGCAATCCGAAATTCGAAGCGGCGGTGGCGGAGCGGCTGAAGGCTGCCGGCGCGACCGAGGCGACGCCGGTCTTCTTCCTGTGCCGTTCGGGCGCGCGCAGCCAGGCGGCTGCTGCGGCGATGACGGCGGCCGGGTTTGCGAAGTGTTTCAACGTGGTTGCCGGCTTTGAGGGTGATCTCGACGCCTCGAAGCATCGTGGTCACGCCAACGGTTGGAAGGCCGACGGTCTTCCGTGGGTTCAAGCATGAGTTCGGGTTCTGAGGGGGATCTGGGCGGAATAGCAGTGCAGTAGGGTCGGGGCGTTGGTTTCTCACGCAGAGTCCAAAAAGGACTTGCGCCGGACCTTCCCGAGGATTCTTTAGGTGACGTTGGGCTCGGGCGCTTATGGCGGCCGAAACAGGGGGTCATTGCCCAATGAGTGACGCGTGTAAGTGCAGCAGTACTTCCGGACCGTGTGACGATTGTCAGCGAGCGGAAGTGATTGGGGCAAGGCAAGGCAGAAGGGAAAACGAAGTGACCTCACAAGAAAATAAATCACTCACCAGCGATAAATTTGAAGGTATTTGGGCGCGCATTCGTGAGCGTCTGAGATTGGAATTGGGCGCCCAGCGGTTTCAGTATTGGGTAGAACCGCTCCGCGTCGTGTCGGCCGAAGACGGCCGCGTCGTGATCGCCTGCACCAGCCGTTTCGAACGCGACAAGGTCGTCGAAACGCAGGGTGAGCATATCGCGAACTTGATTGCAGAATTGGCCCCGGAATACGGCGCCGTCGACTTTATCGTGGACTCGCGCCCGCGCGTCGTTGCGCCGGCCGCCGTGAGTTCGCGTGCGACGACGCTGGACAGTCTCGGCGCGCCGCCGGTCGAGCCCGTGCTTGCGCAAGGGTCGATCCCGCTCAATCGCGCCTATTCGTTCGACAGCTTCGTCACGGGCCGTTCGAACCAGATCGCCCTGCAGGAGGCCAAGCGTACGGCCGACAGCGATGTGCCGGTCAGCAATCCGCTGTTCTTCTATGGTTCGACGGGCCTGGGTAAGACGCATCTTATGCACGCGATCGCGTGGCGTAAGCTGCAGCGCAATCCGAACCTGCGCGTTTTGCTGATCACGGCCGAAACGTTCATGCGCATGTTCGTGACCGCGATCAAGTCCAACGACACGCTGGCGTTCAAGAACCAGATGCGTAACGTCGATTTGATCTTGGTGGACGACGTTCACTTCATCCTGGGTAAAGAAGCGACGCAGGAAGAGCTGCTCGCGGCGCTTGATTGGCTCAGCGACAACCAGAAGCAGATCATTCTGTCGGCCGATCGCTCGCCGTCGCTGTTCGAGAATATTTCGGACCGTGCGCGTTCGCGTTTGCTGAAAGGCGCTTCGGTTGAAATCGGCGCGACGGATTTCGAGCTTCGTCTCGCGATCTTGGAGTCGAAGGCGCGGACCGTGTCGCGTGAGCGGCCGGGCTTCACGCTCAACACCGAAGCGGCGCATTTCATGGCGCAGCGCATCAACACCAACACGCGTGAGCTTGAGGGCGCGCTGAACCGCGTCGTCATGCAGAGCGGCGACGGTGCGCGTCCGATTACGCTTGAGAACCTGAACGTCTGGCTCGCCGATTTCCTGCGTGCGTACGACCGCCGCGTGACGATCGAAGAGATCAAGAAGAAGGTGGCCGACCACTACAATCTGAAGACCTCGGATCTCGAGTCGCCGAACCGCTCGCGCTCTATCGTGCGCCCGCGTCAAATCGCGATGTATCTCGGACGTCTGCTGACGCCCCGCTCGTATCCGGAGATCGGACGCCGGTTCGGAAATAGGGACCACACGACCGTGATGCATGCAGTGGAGACGATTACGCGCCTCACGTCGCTGGATTCGTCGTTTGCGGAAGAGGTCGAGCAGCTGCGTTTGTCGATCCGAAATTGGCCCGTTGAAGGCCCCCAGGGCAACGTTCGGCCGGGTGCAGCGACCGAGGAAGCTCAGCCTCAAGGGTGAGTATAAATTTCCCTTAAGTCTCAATGGCTTATAGGGTCAATTTTGACGGCGTCCCGGGGCGAATTTTGTTCCCTTGGGGCGCCGTATGCCGTTATATTCAGCCCTTGCAGATTCCGCGCGTTGCGGCGTTCACGGCCATGGGCTTGAGCGCCGCCAAAAGGCGCGGCGTTTTCGTCTTCACCCCCATGCTTCCTTCGGACGTCGGATGCGGATCACAATCGAACGGGCTAGCCTTCTCAAAGCGTTGAACCACGTGCAGAGCGTCGTCGAACGGCGCAACACGATCCCCATTTTGTCCAACGTTCTTCTGAACGCGGACAAGGGAACGCTGCACCTGACCGCGACCGATCTCGACATCGAGGTCGTGGAGTCGGTGTCGGCCGACGTGATGCGCGGCGGTGCGACGACGGCGTCGGCCCACACGCTTTACGACATCGTGCGCAAATTGCCTGACGGCGCGCAGGTGCAGCTTGAGTTTGGCGAAGGCGACGGGCGGTTGACGTTGTCGGCCGGCCGTTCGCGCTTTCAGTTGCAGGCGCTGCCGCGGGAGGATTTCCCGACGATGGCGGCGGGCACGTTGCCGCACAAGTTTTCGCTGGGTTCGCGCGATCTCGCCGAACTGATCGACAAGACGCGGTTTGCTGTGTCGACGGAAGAGACGCGGTATTATCTGAACGGCAT
>JAEUMM010000057.1 GCA_016792645.1 Alphaproteobacteria bacterium
ACCGCCGTGAAGGACTTCCCTGTCGTCTGCGTGGGCGGTTCGGCGGGCGGGCTTGACGCGTATATCAGGCTTCTGAAGCACCTGCCGGCGGACATGGGCGTCGCGATCGTCATCGTGAATCACTTGCGGCAGGTCGCAACGCGTCTCCACGAAATTCTGCCCAACCACACCAAGATGCCGGTCGAGTTGATCACCGAACGACTGCTGATCGAACCGAACCACGTTTACATCATCCCGGCGCAGCGCGACCTGCACGTCTATAACGGCGAGTTCCGCCTCAAACAGATTTCGAAGCCGCGCGGCTGGCCCGATGTTATCACCGTCTTTCTGCAGTCGTTGACCCGCAACTGGGACGGCAAGCTAATCGCCGTCATCGTCTCGGGCTACGACGGCGACGGCGCAGCGGCGATGCGCGGCATCAAAGACGTCGGCGGTGTCACCATCGCCCAGAAACTCGACACCGCCCAAGAGCCCGACATGCCCGAAAGCGCCATCGCAACCGGCTACATCGACTTCATCCTCTCGCCCGAAGACATCGCGCGGAAAATAAAGTGGATCGCGGCGCGCAATGCGTAAGCCGCCTCACTTATCAAACCGTCGGAACAGTCCCGCCATCGATCACATACTCGCTGCCGTTGATGGACGCGGCCCGATCCGACACGAGGAACGCGACCAACTCGGCCACTTCCTCCGGCCGCCCGGGCCGCCCCATCGGAATGCCGCCGAGCGACTGCATCAACGCGTTCCGTGCCGCCGCTTCGTCGACGCCGTCCGCCTTGGCCAATCTCATGATCAAGCGATGCGCGGCCGAAGTCTCGATGAACCCGGGTGCGACGGTGTTCACGCGCACGCCCTTCGGCCCCACCTCTTTCGATACCCTCGGCTGTAGGTCGTGAGCGCCGCCTTCGCCGCCGCATAGGCGAGCGTCGACTCGAACAACGGCAGCCGCCGTTGGATCGAGGAGCCGAAGATCCGCCGACGCTGTTGATGAGAATGTCGACGCCGTCTATCCCGAGGTGCCGCCCAAAGTCGAATACGCACTGACCGAGTGGGGACAGTCGCTCTGCCCCGCGCTCGACGAACTATTGAGATGGAACGAAAGAGGCGAACAGCCCGGTTGAGCGGCCGGACCTATTGCACATCCGTCTCGGGCGGCCTCCCGTCGGAATGCTCGGTCTTCCAACGCCCCTTCTCGTCCTCGAACTGAATGTCGCGCGGATCGGTCGCCACCCGTTGCTCGCCAGCCGCCCGCTTCGCCGCCGCTTCCGCCTCGGCGCGCGTGCGAAAGGTTTCGGCGAACACGTCGCCCACTTTGTAGGTCCAACCGCCGTCGTGCTCGACGACCTTGTAATGCACTTGCGTCATGGGGTGCTCCTGCGGGTGCCGCTACGGACTGACATAGGTCGAGGCCCCGCCAAAGGAAAGCTGGACTTAAGGCGTGACCGCCGCTCGACAGCCCCGTCGCGATCCACTTACCATGCCGGCGCACGAACGCGGACGTAATCCGCGGCACAATGGGAGAGGCTCATGAAACTCGAAGGCGGATGTTACTGCAAAGCCGTGCGCTACGTCGCCGAAGGCGAGCCGATGATGAAAGCGCAATGCCATTGCCGCGAATGCCAATACCTGACCGGCGGCGCCCCCAACATGTTCATCGCGATGCCGATTTCAGGCTTCAAGTACACAAAGGGCGAACCGAAGAAATTCACCCGCAAGGACCTCGAACGCCCCGTCACGCGCGAATTCTGCGGCGAGTGCGGCACCCAAATCGTCACCCGCCCGCCAGGCTTCCCCGCCGTCATCGTGAAGGTCGGCACCCTCGACGACCCAAAGCAATTCGAAGGCCCGAACCTCGCGATCTACACAATCGACAAACAACCCTTCCACGACATACGCCCCGGCATGCCGAGCTTCGAGAGGTTGCCGGGGTAGCGCGGCTTCAGCAGAATCAAAAGTTCGCCAGCAGCATTCGGAGTGCGGGGACGACGAAGTGAGCCAATGGTCCGCCCCTCTCTACGCGGGTGGCGCACATGTCTCATTTCCTTTTCTTGCACGGCAGCTGGCACGGCGCATGGTGTTGGCACAAAGTCTTGCCGCGCATTGCGGCGGCCGGGCACCAAGCCGTTGCGATCGATCTGCCAGGCCGCGGTCGCGCACCGGCGATTCCTGCACTCGTGGGCCTCAAGCGGATGGTCGACGCCGCCGAGGCGGCACTGGCGCCGCAACGCAAGACCACGATTGTCGTCCACAGCCGCAACGGTATCGTCGCGTCAAGTCTAGCCGAACGCGTACCGGATCGGGTCGCGCGAACGATCTACCTTGCCTCATTCATGCTCCCGTCCGGACGACGCGTGCTCGACTACGTCCCCGACAAGCAATCGCTGATGCCCGGCAACGTGACGGTCAATCGACTGGCGCTGTGGGATTGGCTGAAGCCTCAGGCCTATCGCGAGGCGCTCTACGCCGATTGCAGCGACGACGATATCGCGCTCGCCAACGCGCTTCTCGTGCGCGAACCGGTTCGTCCGGCCCTGACGCGCCTGAGCCTCTCGCAAGACCGCTACGGCAGCGTTCCGCGCGCTTTCATCCGCTTGACCCAAGACAACGCCGTGTCTCCCGCATTGCAGGACCGCCTGCTGGCCGAGACGAAAGTCGACCGCGTCGAGAGCATCGACGCCAGCCATTCGGCCTACTTCTCTCAACCCGACAAGCTCGCACAAACCATCCTGAAGCTTGCGGGATCGTGATTTCGCCCGCGCCCTGTATACTGCCTCATCACGACATTGAGGCTCTCCCATGAAATTCGGCGTCTTCTACGAAATGCAGCTGCCCAAGCCGTGGGCCCCGGGCGACGAACGCCGTCTCTTCCACGAAGCCCTCGCGCAGGTCGAGCTCGCCGACCGCCTGGGCTACGACTACGCCTGGGAGGTCGAGCATCACTTCCTCGACGAGTATTCGCACTCCTCCGCGCCGGAGGTCTTCCTCGCCGCCGCGGCCGCGCGCACGAAGCGCATTCGCTTAGGCCACGGCATTCGCCAGGTGATCCCGAACTACAATCACCCCGCGCGCACGGCGGAGGCGTTGGCAACGCTCGACATCATGTCGGACGGCCGCGTCGACTTCGGCATCGGCGAGGGCGCGACGCGCCTTGAACTGGGCGGCTTCTTCATTCCGGCGAAGGAAAAGCGCGCCATGGCGATCGAAGCCGGCGAGCAGATCGCCAACATGATGGTCATGGACCCGTATCCGGGCTTCGAGGGCAAATACTTCAAAATGCCCTGCCGCAACGTGCTGCCCAAGCCGGTGCAAAGCCCGCACCCGCCGATGTGGATGGCCTGCACGAACAGGGACACGATACGCGTCGCCGCCTCGCTCGGCGTCGGCGCGCTCGCCTTCGCCTTCGTCAATCCGGAAGAAGCCCGTGCCTGGAGCGAGATCTATTACGGCATCATCGCGTCCGACAAATGCGTGCCCATCGGCCATTCGGTGAACGCCAACATCGCCATGGTGTCGTCTTTCTCGATCCACCACGATCGCGCGGAGGCGATCCGGCGCGGCCACGAAGGTTTCGAATTCTTCGGCTACGCCCTCAACGCCCTCGTCGCGCGCGACACAATCCCGGGCCGGACGAATCTCTGGGGCGAATACCTGGCCCTGCGCGGCAACCGCACCGAAGAACTCGCCGCAGCCGCCAACCGCGCGCCAAGTGGCTCCGGCATCGGCACCCCCGACGACATGCGCCTGCACCTGCGCGCATTCCAAGACTCCGGCGTCGACCAAGTCATCCTCATGCAGCAAGCCGGCCGCAACAAACATGACCACATCTGCGCCTCGCTGGACCTCTTCGCCGCCGAAGTGATGCCGGAGTTCAAATCCCAGGTCGAAGAACGCGAACACGCCAAAGCAAAACGCTTAGCGCCGCACATCGAAGCCGCGTTGGCACGCAAGCCGAAGATGCAGCCGCTTGCCGACCACGAAATCCCCATCGTCCGCGCCTCGGTCGCGCAGGCACAGGTGAACCAGGGCGCCTCCCGATGACGTTCCTGCTGGGGGCCCGCGCTCCCAGCAGAAAGGCAGCCTGATGACCGCCCAACAAGCGCCGTCTTGCATTGTGGGGACATGATGAGTTGAGCCAGATCTTCTGGACTTTTTCGTCAAGACGGCATATGATGCGCCATGAGCCGCGGTGCCGTCGCACAGACCGCCGGCGGCTCGGCTCCCCCTTTGCCGGACTTTGCTTATGGCGCACGGCTTGTTGGCGTGCGACGCGGTCGTTCCCTTTTCTCCGTCGATGTTCGTCCATCGCGTGACATCACATGTGATGGATCCGTGCTGGCGGAAACGGCGGAAATCCGCCGATGTGATGGCGTGATGGATCGGATGATGTGCGTTTTCAGAACGGGTAACGGCGCTCGAAAGACCGCGTTGGCCAAGCCGAACGGAATCGGCGTTGTAACGAATGGTACG
This sequence comes from Alphaproteobacteria bacterium, assembly GCA_016792645.1. Lineage (GTDB taxonomy): Bacteria > Pseudomonadota > Alphaproteobacteria > Micropepsales > Micropepsaceae > SZUA-430. The sequence continues at coordinate 4,468 of JAEUMM010000057.1, forward strand.
GTTTGAACGACCCGTCGATTTCGAATACGGGAAGAACGGAAAAAAGCGGGAAGGTGATGGCTGAGAACGCAAAGGCCGACGTGATCATCCTAGGCGCAGGCATCGCGGGTGCCTCGGCCGCCTACGAACTCGCGCGCACGCACCGCGTCCTGCTGTTGGAACGAGAGGCCCAACCCGGCCTCCATTCGACCGGCCGCTCCGCCGCCATCTTCTCGGAAATCTACGGTAACGCCGTCATCCGCGGCCTAAGCCGCGCCACGCGCGACTTCCTGTTCGCGCCCCCGCAAGGCTTCGCGGACGCGCCCCTCGTCAACCCGCGCGGCACGCTTTTCATCGCCCCGCCGGAGCAGGTGGAAAGCCTGCGCGCCATGCGCGCCGACCCCGACATCGCCGCCGGCACGGAGGTGCTTGGCCCCGACGAAGCTCTACGCCGCGTCCCCATTCTCCGCCGCGAGAAGGTGGCCGAGGCGCTCTACGCTCAGGGCGACAGCGACATCGACGTCAACGCCCTGCACCAAGGCTTCTTGCGCGGCTTCAAGGCGCGCGGCGGCACGCTCGTCTGCGACGTACGCATCGGCGCGCTCGAACGCAAAGGCGCCCTCTGGTTGGCGATCACAGACGAAAGCACGTTCGAAGCCCCGGTGCTGGTGAACGCCGCCGGCGCGTGGGCTGATGCAGTGGCAACGCTGGCGGGCGTTACGCCGATCGGCATCGAACCAAAGCGCCGCACCGTCGCGCTGCTCGACCCGCCCGCGGGCCACGACATCCGCGCCTGGCCGCTCACCATCGACGCGGATGAGACCTTCTACTTCAAGCCCGACGCCGGCCGCCTGTTGCTCACCCCCGCCGACGAAACGCCGTCGCCCCCCTGCGACGCGCAGCCCGAGGAGTTGGACATCGCACTCGCCGTCGACCGTTTCGAGACCATGACCACCATGGGCGTCCGCCGCATCGCGCACAAATGGGCGGGCCTCAGAAGTTTCGCGCCCGACCGCTCGCCTGTCGTCGGCTTCGATCCCGCGGCCGAGGGATTTTTCTGGCTGGCAGGGCAGGGCGGCTATGGGATGCAAACCTCGTCCGCCATGGCCCGCAGCGCCGGCGCGCTCGTCCGCGGCGAAGACCTGCCGCCCGACATCAAGGCCCAAAACGTAAGCGCAGCCGCGTTGTCGCCAACGCGGCTGCGCAAATCGTAACGGAGGTGACGCGCTACCAGATGTGAACGCGATCCTCGGGCTTCAGATACAGCTTGTCGCCCGGCTTCACGTCGAACGCGTCGTACCAAGCATCGACGTTCCGGACGGAGCCGTTACAGCGATATTCGGCCGGCGAGTGTACGTCGCTGGTCACGATCACGCGCAACGCCTCGTCGCGAATGATCGAGCGCCAGACTTGGCACCAGCCCAGGAAGTACCGCTGCTTGCCCGTAAACCCGTCAAGCACCGGCGCCTCTTTGCCCTTCTGCGAAAGGAGATACGCCTCGTACGAAACAGCCACGCCGCCCAGGTCGCCGATGTTCTCGCCCGACGTGAAGTCGCCGTTGACCTTCAGCCCCGGCAGCGGCTCATACGACGAATACTGCTTCGCCAGCGCCGCCGTCTTCACCTTGAAGCGGTCCTCGTCTTCCTTCTTCCACCACGTGCGCAGGATGCCGTTTTCGTCCGACTTCGCACCCTGGTCGTCGTAGCCGTGGCCCATCTCGTGCCCGATCACGCCGCCGATCGCGCCGTAGTTGACGGCCGCATCCGCGTTCGGATCAAAGAACGGAGGCTGCAAGATCGCCGCCGGGAACACGATCTCGTTCCACGTCGGATTGTAGTAGGCGTTGACCGTCTGAGGCGCCATGCCCCATTCGCTCTTGTCGGTCTTCTGCGCCAGACGCGACGCTTGACGGGTCCAATCCCACATCGCCGCACGCTTGCGGTTGCCGTAGGCATCGCCCGCCTTGATCTCAAGCTTGGAATAGTCGCGCCAGCGATCGGGATAACCGATCTTCACCCGCACCGTCTGCGCCTTACGCATCGCAATCTTACGCGTTTCCGGCGACATCCATTCCAGCTTCTCGATCCGCGAGCGATACGCCAGCAGCAGATTGTCGACCAGCTCCTTCACCTGCGCCTTCGCCTGCGGGGTGAAGTGCTTCTTGACGTAGATCATGCCCACGGCTTCGGCCATCGGCGCCCCGCCATACTGGCCGCCCAGTGCCAGAACCGCGCGCTTCCAGCGGTCCTTCTGCTCCTGCTGGCCGGTCAGCACTTTGCCGTTGAACGCGAACGCGGCCTCATCGAACGCCGTCGGCAGCACATCGGCCTGGCCGTTCAGATAGTGGAACGTCAAATACGCGCGCCACGTCTCGACCGGCGTATCGCGGAAGAGCTTGGCGAGCAGTTGAACCGGCTCGGACGTGCGGACAATGAAGCGATCCTGCTTCTGCAAGCCGCCCGCCTGGAACACATCGTCCCACGGGAACTGCGGCGCGAACGCCTTCAACTCAGCAGGGCTCTTCGGCGCGAAACTGATGTCGCGGTCACGCTGCTTTTCGATCGGCCATTGCTTCTCGGCGATCTTCATCTCAAGCGCCATGATCGCATCGGCCGAAGCCGCCGCGTTCGGGTATTTCGCAAGCTCGAGCATCTTCTGGATATAGGCGCGATAGGCCGTGCGCGTCTCCGCAAACTTCGCGTCCGACTTCAGGTAGTAGTCGCGGTCCGGCAAGCCCAGACCCGCCTGCAGAATATCCACCGCGTAACGGTCCGGATTCTTATCGTCGAGCCCATAGAAAAAGCCGACCGCAATCGGCGAGTTCGCCGCCATGCCCGGATCGCCGATGAGACGCCCCGTCTCCTCGTGCGTCTTCAACGCCGCGATGCGGTCGAGATCGGCCTGAAAGGGCTTAAGCCCCAGCGCGTCGATCGTCTTGGTGTCGAGATACGAATTGTAGAAGTCGGCGACCTTCTGCTCGACCGACCCGGGAGCGTTCCTCTTGCCGGCGACTTCCGTCACCAGGTTCTTCACGTCCTCTTCGGACTTCGCCGCGAGAATGTTGAAAGAGCCCCAGCGCGTACGGTCGGCGGGGATCTTCGTGTTCTTCATCCACGTGCCGCCCGCATAGCGGAAGAAGTCGTCGCCCGGCTTCACGCTCTTATCCATCGCGCCGAGGTCAAAGCCCCACGCGCCGATCTCGGGCTTTCCCTTCGGCTGTGCGCCCGCGTCAAGCGCGACGAACGCGCCCGCCGTTGCCAAACCGACGACGACCGCCGCGGCCAATTTCGTTCTGATGTTCATGGAATCCTGTCCCTGAAGATAGGCGCGCACCATGATCTTGAGGCCCTGCGCCGCGCAACGGTCCAGCCCGTAAATCCCCTTCACGATGCTGCGAGTCGCGGGGGACAACGTCGTCGCAAGACCCGTCCAAACCCCTCGGCCTACGCCAAGCCCGCCGTTTTGCCGCACCCGCCGCCCGCCTGCCTTGGAAAGTGCCGGGTTTGTGAGTACGAATCGCCGATAAGGAATAAGTCCCTGCGCAAAACTTCGCGACGGGTAGACGCAGAGGGGAGCTAGGCGTGTTGAGACTGTTGGGCTGGATCGCAGGCGTGGTCGTGCTGCTGGCAGCGGCCATTGGCATCTACTGGTTTGGCGCCACCGAAGGCTGGTTCGGCAGCGAACGCGACGCCGGCGTCATTCAAGGCAAACGCATCCCCGACGAGGTCATCGCCGCGCGCACACAAGCCAGCCACGCGGTCGCACCGGAAGGCGACAACGACCAGATCCTGTTCGGCGATCTCCATGTCCACACGACGTTCTCGGCCGACGCCTTCCAATTCTCGCTCCCCATCATGGGCGGCCCAGGCGTTCACCCCGTCGCCGACGCATGCGACTTCGCGCGCTACTGCTCGGCGTTGGATTTCTGGTCGATCACCGACCACGCCGAAACCGTGACCCCGCTGCGCTGGCAGCGCACGAAAGACTCGATCCGTGCCTGTCAGAAGATCGCGGGCGATGGGCCGAACCCCGACCTTGTGTCGTTCATCGGCTTTGAGTGGACGCAAGTCGGCCGCCTGCCGTCGGAACATTACGGCCACAAGAACGTCATTTTCAAAGACCTGGACGACGACAAAGTCGCGGCGCGCGCCATCGGCGCAGGCGGCCTTGCGTCGTCCACACTGCGCACCAGCTTCGGCATCCGCCCGATCGTGCCGCTGCTCGATTTCCAGAATCGGCAAGCCTACTTCGACTTCAACAAGTTCATGCGGCTGACCCAAGCCGTCCCCGAGTGCGACGCCAACACCGCCTCCGACAAGCTGTCGAAGGAGTGCTACGAAACGGCGACCAACCCGGGCGATCTGACGCGCAAGCTATTCGACGAGCAAAAACTGAACCCCCTGATCGTGCCGCACGGGTCGACCTGGGGCTTCTACACGCCGCCCGGCACGACGTGGGACAAGGCCCTACTCGCCAAGGAGCACCCGGATCGCTTCCCCCTGGTCGAAATCTATTCAGGTCACGGCAATTCGGAAGAATACCGCTCGTGGAAGGACGTCGTCCTTTCTGAAGATGGACGCGGCGCAAGCTGCCCCGAACCGGCGCCGAACTACACGCCCTCATGCTGGCGCGCGGGCGAAATCATCCGTGAACGCTGCCTGAAAGCGGGCATCTCGACATTCGATTGCGAAAAACGCGCCGCTCAAGCGCGCGACGACTACGCCAATATGGGCGTGGCGGGCCACATCGCCATCGGCGGCGAAACGCCGGAAGATTGGCTGGACGCCGGGCAGTGCACGGACTGCTGGATGCCGCCGTTCAACCACCGGGCGGGCAACGCGGTGCAGGCTGGCATCGCGACGTCGAACTTCGACGATCCGTCGGGCAAAGCCACGCGCTTCCATTGGGGCTTCATCGGTTCGTCCGACAACCACCGCGCACGTCCCGGCACCGGCTATAAGGCGGTCGATCGGCGCCGCAACACCGAAGCCGGCGGTCCGATCAGCGAAACGTGGCGTCAACGTATGCTTCCCGACAAAAGCATCGCTGAGCCAAAGTCCACGCGCATCTCGCGCGAAGAGCTGACAACGATGACGGGCTTCCAGCTGACCGAGTTCGAACGCCAATCGTCGTTCTGGCTCGCGGGCGGCCTCGCCGCCGTTCACGCGAAAGCCCGCTCGCGCGACGCGATTTGGGATTCGCTCCAACGCCGCGAGGTCTACGCCACCTCCGGCCCGCGCATCCTGTTGTGGTTCAACGCCGTCGATGCCAACGGTAACAAAATCGCGATGGGCAGCCGCACCGAAACCGACGCCGCGCCTGTCTTCGAAGTCCACGCCGTGGGCGCCTTCAAGCAAAAGCCGGGCTGCCCGGACTTCGCGAAAGCGGGCCTCGACGAAGCGCGCATCAAGAACATCTGCTCCGGCGAATGTTACAATCCGTCGGACGAGCGCCGCCTCATCACGCGTATCGAGGTGGTGAAGATCCGCCCACAGGCGTCCAAAGGCGAAAACCTCGCGCAACTGATCGAGGACCGCTATCTGGTCCACACCTGCCGCCCGGACGCGAACGGCTGCAAGTTCACCTTCACCGATCCGGCCTACAACCGCGATCATCGCGACGCGATCTATTACGTGAAGGCGATCCAGGAGCCTGAGCCCACGATCAACGCCGAGCCCGTGAAGTGCGAACGCGACGGCAACGGCAAGTGCATCAAGGCGACGCTCTGCTATGGCGATTACCGCTCGGGCGAGGACGCCTGCACCTCGCCGTCCGAACACCGCGCCTGGTCGTCACCCATCTATCTCGACTACCGCACGAAGGCGGCGGTAACGCCGGCGCCGGACAACGGTGGCTGACAACAGACTCTCGACCTATCTGCTGATCGGCGGCGCGGTCTTAGGGCTCGGCGCCGCGATGTGGTCAGCCCTCGGCGTCAACGAGGCCCTGACCAAGTATGGCGATGCCGTGGCCGTCGTCGACGGCATCCCCATCCCGCGCGCAGTCTACGACAGCGCCATCGAAGGCCTTGCCTCCGCGAAGCGCAATCCGCTCACCGAAGCCGAAAAGCGCGAAGCGCTGAACCGGATCATCGACGAAGAGCTCCTCCTGCGCCGCGCTCTCGAACTCGGCCTGGCCGAGTCCGATCCCACCTCGCGCAAGGCCCTCGTCAACGCGATGCTGCAGTTCTCCGTCGCCGACGCGGCGAAGCTCGAGCCGACTGACGAGCAACTGCGCGCCTTCTACGCCGACCGCCCGAAACTGATCGCGCCGCAGCCTTTGCTCACCGTCCGCGCCACGTCGTTCGCCAACACTGAACTCGACCGCATCGTCCGCGTGCAGACGGAGATGCAGGCCGGCAAGGATTTCGAAGCCGCGGTCACAGCCGCCGGCGGCGCGCTGAGCCTTCTACCCAAAGGTGCCGTCGTGCCGGCGAAGATCGCCGAATACGCCGGCGCGTCCATCCGCGACATCGCGCTCACGCTGGACAAAGGCCAAACCGCAGGGCCGATCGAAGTAGGCCGTCGCGTCGTCTATGTGCATCTCTTGGACCGCGTGGACGCACCGCCGCCACCCCTCGAAGACGTACGCGACATCGTCGCCGAGGAATGGCGAAAGCGCTCAAGCGAGGAGGCCTTTGAAACCTACGTGACAAATCTCCGCGCCAAGGCTCGCATCACCTACGCCGCAGACGCACCGAAAAGCGACGCTCAATGAGCTGGGCGATGCCACCGTTCCGCCCACTCGTGCGAGCGCCGAAGGTGATCCTTTTGCTCTGCATCTGTGTGCTGCTCGCCGCACCCGCCTTCGCGCACACGCGCAGCCAAAGCTTCTCGACCTGGACCGTCGATGGCAACGTTCTCGACGGCATCTTCCAGATCGACAGCTACCGCATCACGCAACTCAGCGAGACGCCGCAAGACCTGACGACCTTACTGCGCGACCATCTCGCCGCGACCGTCACGCTCAGCCAAGACGGCGCGCCTTGCCCGGCGACGCCGGCGCGGGTGATCGCCGCCCCGCGTGGCGATCTACGCGTCGAACTCCGTTTCTCATGCCCAAAGCCGTTTACGGAGGCGCCGGGCAAGCTTCACATCGGCGCCTTCTTCGATGTCTCGATCAGCCACGTGCACTACATCCGCATCACCGACACGGCCGGCTTTCACGAGGCGGTCTTCACACAAGGCCGCAACGAACTCGCGGTCGGCGGCGAAGCCGCGCACACCGGCACCGATGTCCCGAGCTTCCTCCTGCTGGGTTTCGAGCACGTGCTCTCCGGCATCGACCACATCGCCTTCCTGATCGCGCTCGCGATGCTGGCAGGCGGGCCATGGCGTATCCTTTGGGCAGTCACCGGGTTCACTCTTGGCCACTCGCTGACCTTGGCGCTTGTCGCGCTCGGCATCTTGCGCCCCGACACCGCGGCGGTCGAAGCGCTCATCGGCTTCACGGTCGCCTGGGCGGCAGGCGACGCACTCGCCCGCGCGCGCAATATGTCGCCGTGGATCGGCCTCGCCGGCGCCGTCGGCATCTTGACGCTGCCGCTCGTCGCCTGGATCGCCGGTCTGCCGGTCCTGCCCTGGGTTTTGTTGCTTGGTCTCGCGCTCTTTGCCGGCACGATGTCGTTTGCGCGGCGTTTCGACGGACCTTACGTCGCGCCGGCGATCGCGACGATCTTCGGCCTCGCGCATGGCGCGGGCTTCGCGGGCCCACTGCTGGAAATGCACATTCCAGCCGACCAACTCGTCTGGACTCTGCTCGCCTTCAACATCGGCGTCGAAGGCGGCCAGCTTACGGCTCTCGCCGTACTGGGCGTCACGCTCTGGGTCTTGCGCGCGACGCTGACGCAGTTCCCGGCGCGAGCCTTTGACGCCACGGCAGCGGCGCTCTTTGCGCTGGGCCTCTTCTGGTTCGTTTCCCGAGCGCTGGCGTGACGGCAGGTCGCGACGCGCGGGGTTCGCGCGCCCCACGCGCCGCAACCGCGGACCGCCTCAAGCCGAAACCGGCTTCGACGCACCCGAACGCAGCTCACGCAACACGAGATAGAACAGCACGCCGAACGACCCCGCAAACAAGGTCACGACAACGAACGGCCACGGATTGATCCCGCGCGCTCGTCCGTCCGCGACCATCCACACACAGCCAAGAACACCCAGGATAACCAGATCGGCAAAGACTTGGCCCGCCCCCCAGCTCTGGAAGTGCGGTTCAATGATTCCAAGATAGCCCACGTCCATCAGCGCAACGGCCGACAACGCACCGAACAGGCCGATAACCACGATCAACAGCAGCAAACGGGCAGACATAGGTTCCTCCATCGGATGTATCCGCCTAAGGAAACTGCGCCGTCGCGCGCCCTCGCTCAATTACCTCGAAGGTCATTGAACGGCCTTAAGCCGCGCGCGACACTGCCCAAGAACCAAGGAGAACGCCGTGTCCCTCTCCAGCGTCCAAGCGCGCGCCGCCGAAGCCTTCCCGCTGCTTCTGAAAAGCTGGCGGCAAAAGCGCCGTCTCTCGCAGCTCGAACTCGCCCTCGAATCCGGCGTCTCGCAGCGCCACGTGAGCTTCCTGGAATCGGGCCGCGCCAAACCGAGCCGGAGCATGATCATGCAACTGAGCGAAACCCTCGAAGTCCCCCTGCGCGAACGCAACGATTGGCTGGTCGCCGCAGGCTTCGCCCCCGTCTTCCGCGCCAGACCCTTGGACGACCCGCAAATGAACCAAGTGATGAGCGCGGTCCGTATGATGCTTGCCAACCACGAACCGTTCCCGGCGATCGCGATCGACCGCGCGTGGAACATTCGTCTGTCGAACCGCCCGTTCGAGATGCTCACGTCAATGATCGGCGGCGACGTGTGGACTCGCGTCGGAGGCCCGGAGCGCAACCTGATGCGCCTCTTCTTTCACCCGAACGGCGTGAAGCCTCTCGTCCCCAATTGGAACGCGATCGCGCCGCTGCTCTGGCACCGCGCGCGCCGCGAAGCCGACGCGCTGGGCGGCCAAGAGATGAAGGCCGTGCTGGCCGATCTCAGTCAGTATCAAGACGCGGACACGTTGTGGGCGGCGGAAGAAACGGCGCTCGTACCGGTGCTGCCGCTCGAAATGCAGAAAGACGGCCTGAAGATCTCGCTTTTCACGGTGATCGCGACCTTCGGCACCGCGCAAGACGTGACCGCGGACGAGCTGCGCATCGAGAGCTTCTTCGCCGCGGATGAGGCGACCGACAAGCTGTTCCGCAGCATGCCCGCAACCTAGGCGCTGAGACGCGCCTCGCCTTCGGGCGTCGCGACGAGTCGCAGAGCGGGCAGGGTGACGGTCACGGTCGTGCCTTTGCCGGGTTCGCTTTCGATCTCGAGCGTCCCGTCGTGCATCTCGATAAGTTGGCGCGCCAGCGGCAAGCCCAGCCCCGCGCCATGCCGCCCATGCGTGTTGGCGTCGTCGACGGCGCTGAACGGCGACGCCAGCGGCGCAAGCGTGGTCGGCATGCCGATCCCCGTATCGGCGATGACGATCGCCGGGCGTCCGTTGACGTCGGTCTTCAACGTCACATGCACGCGGCCGTGTTCCGGCGTGAACTTCACCGCGTTCGACAGCAGGTTGAACATAATCTGCTTCATCTTCTGAGCGTCGACCCGCGCAACGGCCGGGTGGTCGACGCCGTCGCAAGCCAGGAAGATGCGCGCCTTGTGCGCCGCGTCGCGCATGACATCGACGCTCTCGCGCACGAGACCCGCAAGGTCGACGTCGTCATCGCGCAGCGGCGAATGACCCGCCTCCGCCTCGGACAGCTCAAAGAGATCGTTGATGACCGCCAGCAACTGCGTCCCGCTTCGGCTGATATCCTTCGCGTAGTCGGCGTTCGTGAGGCCGGTCGCCGCGCGCAGCGATTGCGAATTGATGGATTCGGAGAGTTCGACGATGGTCGCGAGCTGACCCTTCAAGGCGCGCGACAGGCTCGCCAAGTGTTCCGACTTCTCGTGCAATGCGCGTTCGGCGGCCTCTTTCTCGCGGAGCAACTCGCGTTCGCGTCCGACAAGCCAGGCGTGCATCGCTTTGGTCTGCCGCAACGACTCGAACGAGCGCGTCAGCGGCGCAAACGTGTGCGTTGGCGCCACCGACGGCGCGCGCGCGGCTGCGCCCTGCGCCGTTCGTTCCATGGCCATGCCGAGTTGCACCAACGGTGTCGACCAGCGCCATGCAAAGACCATCGCGAGAACGCCGCCGATTGCAGCCACCGTCCCGGCGATCAAGAGCATCTGATCGACCGCGCCCAGCGCCGCTGCGGCGGGAGCTACCGTGCGAACCACAAACCCCGGGTCGCGCACGAGCCCCTTTCCCTTCGACGGTGCGCTGCTGACGAAGTACGATGCCGCGCGCCATGAAATCTCGCCAGCGCCGCCTTCGTTGTTGACGATGCCCTGCACCGCGTCGATCAACGCGCCGTCCGAGCGCGTGGCCAATCCCAAGCGCCCGTCAAGCCGGCGTGCGACGAGAACCACGTTTTGGTCGGACGCCAAGATCGACTGCGCCTTCGCAGCCTTCGCCAGCTCGGCGAAATCCACGATTCCCGACAGGGTGCCGATCACCGTTTGCCGGTCATAGGCAGCCTGCACGGGAACGCTGAATGACACGGAGGTCTTCGCCGGTTCATCGCGCACGACAAGCGAGCCTTGATAGACAGTGCCCGACGCCGCCGAGCGAAACCCTTCCTCCGCGGCGGCAGATCGCCCCAGTTCGCCGCTCGCCGTCGCGGCGATTACCAGCCCGCGCGCGTCCGTTACGATCAGGTCGCTGAATTCCGGATACTGCGCCTTCAACTCGCTCAGAACGCGCGCAATCTCGCCGCCGCTGTCGGCGATCAGCGTGTCCTGCATGACCGGCAGCCCACTGAAAGTCTTAAGGTGTGAAAGGTCGAGCGACAGCCGCGCCTCGATCGTTGCGGCAACCGTCTGCGTCGCCGCTTTCAGATCGCGCGCCGCGAACTGTCGCAGCGACTCGTTCCCACCGAACCACACCGCACCCAGCACAAGCCCAAGCGGCAGCGCGATGCATGCGGCGATAACCGCCGTCAGCTTAACTCTCAACCACATAACCGCGTCCCCGCACCTGGACAGCGCCGCGGCACGGCGACCGATGCCGCCGCCACGACCGTCCAATCCCCCACCGACTGATAACTCACATTGAAGCGCTCGTTCCCGCGGACGACTTCGCCCGTACCTTCATCGCGCGAACCTTTCACGGCTCGCTTAAGCGCCTCAAGCGAAAGCCCGGCCACCAATTTGCCGCGCGCGCCGTCGGCGGTGCCGTTGCGTGTGTCGGCCAGAACGCGTCCTTTGGCATCGACCAGAACGACGAACGCGCCGTTCGCCGTCCCCCGCGTCAGCACTTTGCGATAGGCCGCAAGGCTCTGGCGCGCGCTCAACACAAACTCGGCGCGATCGCGCCAGATGACCGGCGCCGCATAAGTCAGCGTCTCCGCGTCGGTGATCGTCGCAACCTTGAATGCGGCCTGCGCAAACCCCGCCGAAACGACGGGATCGCGCTTCACGTCGAAAGTCGTCGGGGCGCCCGGCTTCTCGCCGACGCGGATGACAAGCTCGCCCGCACGATCGACCAGCGCCACGCCGCGCAGGCCGAATCGGTTCCACAATGTGCCGAACATCGTGGCCATGCGCGCCCGCAACCGCGCGCCCTGGCCCTGCGTCGACGCGTTGATATAGGCGATGAACACGCGATCCTGCGCCATGGTCGCGATCTGTTTCTGGCCCTTCGCTTTCAGGATCGAAACCGCCGCCGCCTTCTCGCGCGCGAGCGCCCGCACAATGTCGACGTCGCCGGCCCTGACCGGCGACGCGACAAGCGCGCAGGCGATGAGCCCGCTCAACAGCACGAAAGAAGTAGCCCCACGCATCCGCTTACTTTTTGTTAGTGCGGCATGAACGAACGGTAAGCGTCACCGTGTCCCCGCCTTACGGTTACGACAGTACGAACCGCGCTCTAAGAAATGCTGAAAACCGCTTCACTTGGCGCAAACAAATCGCGCAAGCAGGCGCATGTGTGACACGCGCAACTCACTCCGCCTCGGCGGGCTCATCCGTCACGATGTACGCGATGCTGAACAGGATGCCGAACACGGCATCGACAAGACCGGCCGCCATGACCGAAGCTGGTGCGTCGCCCGCCGCATAGAGGAGCAGCGTTACGATCGTGAACGGGAACTTCTCAAGCATCGCCGCCAGCATCAACAGGCGATAGCGCACCGGATCCGTCGCGATGAGCAGGAACGCGACCTGCCACGCCAGCGTCACGAGGAAGAATCCATGCACATATTGAGGATGCGAGGTATAGACGGACCACTCTTCGCCGCCGAAGAAATAAGCGCCGTAAGCAAAGGCAATAAGGGCGATGCCCCAGATACCGGCGATCTGAAAAACGCGCTTGGCGAAGAGGGTCCGCAAGGCGCGTCCGCTCAACGCCAGCCCTTGGAGACGAGACCCGCGTCCGGTTGCGGCGGCAAGGTCGTGCCGTCGATCCGGATGCGCCGTGCGGTTTGTCCGTCAGGCCCGTCGACGACCTCGAACGTCACCGCCAGCCCGTTGTCGAGCGCCGCGCGGTCGCACGCCGCAACATCGTCGATGTTGAAAATTGCATCGCCCGTGTCGCTCGCGACCAAGCCATAGGATTTGGCCGGCGCATAGAGCTTCACGACGCCCACATGCCGCGTCAGCCGGCGGCGCGGCCGGGGTACGACGATGGGCGGCAGATTATCCGTATCGTAAGTGTCGCCCTCAGGCGCAACGTCCCAGTCGATAGCGTGCTGTACCATGACGGTCCTCTCCCATTCCGAGTCCCTCCCGCCTAATACGCACGCGGGCGATTCTGCACCACGTCGATCCGGTTCCCGTCCGGATCGTAGAATGAAAACCACTTCACGCCGCCTGAGTCCTTCAACGGCGTGACCGTGACCCCGAGTCCGTCCAGTTTGCCGTGAATCCCCTCGACATCGCCAGAGCGGAAATTAGGGAATGAGGCGGCGATCTCTGTCGATGCCGGCGTCTCGTCCGGCCCCAGCTGCCACAAGCACAAATTTGCGCCACGCCCCAAATCGAGCACCACGGTCTGACCGGATGAATTCTCCTCGGAAACCTTGAGCTCCAGCACGCGCTCATACCAGGCCCGCGCCGACTTCAGGTCACGAACCCGCAGCACGACCATGTTCAGTGCATCGAAGATGCCCGCGTGCGGGCGCGGTCCGGCATCAGGCCGCGGCCCACGTCCTTCGCGTGGGCCGAAGCTGCCGCGTCCGCCACCATCGCCGCCGCCAAACCCACCGGGGCCACGCGGACGGAACCCGCCGCGATCACCGCCACCGTCGCGGAACCCGCCACCGCCACCGCCGCCGCCGCGTGGCGGAGCGGGCGGTGCAGGCCCGTCGAGCTGAATCTCCGAGGCCATCGTCTTCCCGCGGTCTTGCGCGAGATCGAAGCTGACGCGCTGACCTTCACCGAGCGATTGAACGCCGGCTTTTGTCAGGGCTGAGATGTGAACGAAAACGTCGGCGCCGCCACCATCGGGTAGAATGAAACCGAAGCCCTTCGCCTGATTAAACCACTTAACAGTTCCAGATTTCCGCATAGTGCGCGCTCAGTCCTCAAACAGTCCGAACACCCTCTAATCAGCGCTTCCACCCGCGCGGAGGGATGATCTAAAGAAGACAACAAATAGCGCGGGAACGGTTTTGTGGAAAGCCGATATCTGCCGCTAGCGCCAGTACCCGCAAGCGCTGCCGGGGCGGGCAATCACAACTTCTCTGAGTGGATTGAATAGGCGCAGCGACGTGCGCCCGCCAGAATATGGTCTGTGCGTTTGATCACAATTTCACGCCCTAAGGCGGCCCGAAACACATCGAGCTCCTGGCGGCACAACCCCGTGCAAGCTGTCGCCGCCCGGCAGATCGGGCAGTGGTTCTCGATCAGCAGAAAGCCGTCGCCGTCTTGGACCGCCTCAGCCATGTAGCCGGCCTCGCTGCGTAGCCGCGCCAGGCGTTTCACCTTTTCTTTCAACGTGGTGGCCGACGCGAGAGCGGCGCGATACGCGGCAATCTGCTGTTGCGTCCGCTTGGCGATGAGCTTGTCGAGCCCCCGCTCGCCGAACACCTGTCGAATATTGCCGATGAGTTCAACCGAGAGCTCGGCATGCGCATCAGCGAACAGGGCATCCGCCGCCGCTTCTGCCCGCCATAGCTTCGACGGCCTGCCACGTTCGCCATGCCTGGGTGCGGCTGCGAAGGAAACGAGCCCTTCGTCCTCCAGCGCATAGAGATGCTGACGCACCGCCATTGGCGTCACCTTCAAGACCGACGCAATGCCCCGGGCCTCACTCGGCCCGCGCCGTTTGAGATGATCGAGAATAGCGTGTTTGGCTTCGCTCGGTTTTGTGACGTCGGTCATCTCTATTTTCTAAAGCCGTAGCTTGCGAAATACAAGCGGCGGCCCTAGTAATTAGTAAAGTAAATGCTTTCGAAAAAGGCGCAGGGTTATGACGAATTGGATCGATGCTGGCGCGCGTGCGGATTTGGCGGCCAAGGGGCGGCGCGTCCTCAAGGCAGGGACGAAGCAAATTCTCTTGATCGCCGACGGCGACAAGCTTTTCGCCTGCAACAACCGTTGCCCCCACGAGGGATACCCGCTGAATGAAGGCTCCTTGGGCGCGGCCTGCACGCTGACCTGCAACTGGCACAACTGGAAATTCAATCTGGAAAGCGGCGAAACCATTGTCGGCGGCGACCGCCTGCGCCGCTATCCCGTCGAAGAGCGCAACGGACGAATATACATCGACATCGCCGACGCCCCCGCCGCCGAACGCCAGGCGCGCGCACTCGCCAATCTCTTGGAGGCGGTGCCCGACAACGATTACGACCGCATGGCGCGCGAGGTTGCACGCTTCATCAAGGCTGACGGCGACCCGCTCGATCCACTGCGGCACATGATCCACGCGCGCGCCGCGCATTTCGAGTTCGGCATGACCCATGCGTTCGCGGCCGCCCCCGACTGGCTTGGCCTACACGAGTCGGCAAAGAACGAACAACAGCGTCTGACGGCGCTCGTCGAACCGATAGCCCACATAGTGTGGGACACGCTGCGCCAGCCGGAATTCCCGTACACCGGCGACGTGACGCCCTGGAACGCGGACGCGTTTGTTGCGGCGATCGAAGCGGAGAATGAACAAGCCGCCATATCGATGCTGAACGATGCGCTCGCGCATGGTCCGCAGCTGGCGTCGGCGGTGAAGGCGGCGCTCGCACGCGCCGCGCTCGCGCATTATCAGGACTTCGGACATTCGGCGATCTACACCAGGAAGGCGTTCGAGTTGATCGCAAAACTGGGCTGGTCTGTGGCCGCGCCGGTTCTGAAGTCGCTCACGCGTTCCATCATCTACGCGACACGTGAAGACCGCATCCCTGAGTTCCGCCACTATCCAAAGGCGCTCGCGCGCTGGCCCGCGCCTGCTAAAGCTGCTGCACCCGGCGATCTCGTCGGCCTATCCGTAAATCAAACGCTGGAACGCACGTTGACGCTGCCTGGCGACGAAGAGTCGAAATACAGACTCCTGCTCGAAGCGAGTGCGATCGCGATGCTGCGCTTCGACACCTCGGTCGATCGCCACACCGACAAGCCTGTGTCTCACAACGTCCGCTGGCTCGATTTCACCCACGCGCTCACCTTCGCTCACGCCGCGCGCGAACTCTGCACGGAGAACCCGTCGCTCTGGCCGCAAGCCCTTCTGCAAATGGCCTGCTTCCTCGGCCGCAACACGCCCTTCATCAACGGCGAAGTGGACCAAGCATGGACGGTCACCGATCCGCAGGCCTTCATCGCGCGTGAGCAAGACGCTCTCTACGATCACGGCGTTCGCGAGCCGATCTATCCATGCCACCACGTCAAGACGTTGCGTGCTGTGGCCGAAGAAGTTGCATGGGCAGGCGACGGCTCTCTTTCACGAACCATGCTGGCCGCAACCAATCGATTTCTCCACTCGCCCATCAAGTACCACCATGCGCTGCGCAGTGCGCACCAGGCGTTGAGCTTCGTGGAAGCGGAAGGTTAAACTAGCGTATCGCCCACGCGCAGGAGCCGCCATGTCGAACGCCGCCAGACCGCCTGTCGCCCTTGTGATCGGCGCAGGCGATGCCACCGGCGGGGCCATCGCCCGCCGCTTCGCCCGCGAAGGCTACGCCGCCTGTGTCACGCGACGCGAAAAGGAAAAGCTGAGCGCGCTCGTCGTCGAAATCGAAGCTGCCGGCGGCAAGGCACACGCCTTCGGTTCCGACGCCCGCAAAGAAGAGGCGATGATCGCGCTCCTCGACGAAATCGAACGCGACATCGGCGAAGTCGAAGTCGCGGTGTTCAACATCGGCGCCAACGTGAACTTCTCCATCGTCGAAACGACCGCGCGCGTCTACACCAAGGTCTGGGAGATGGCGGCCTTCGCGGGCTTCCTCATGGGCCGCGAAGCCGCACGGCGAATGACGCCGCGGGGCAGGGGCACCATCATCTTCACCGGCGCAACCGCCAGTGTACGCGGTTCCGCCGGATTCTCGGCCTTCGCCGGCGCCAAGCACGCCCTTCGCGCCCTGGCGCAGAGCATGGCGCGCGAACTGGGGCCAAAGGGCATCCACGTCGCCCACACGATCATCGACGGCGCGATCGACACCGCCTTCATCCGCGATACGTTCCCGGCCGTCTACGCCAAGAAGGCCGAAGACGGCATACTGTCGCCGGAACACATTGCCGATATGTACTGGATGCTGCACCGCCAGCCCCGCGATACGTGGACCCATGAGCTTGACCTGCGGCCCTGGATCGAGAAGTGGTAGCGCACGAACATCAAGGACACCGCCCCAGATGACGAAAGCCGTCGAGTTCCTCTTCGATTTCGGAAGCCCGACTTCGTACCTCGCCTACAAACAGCTGCCCAAGATCGCATCGCGTCACGGCGCGCGTATCATCTGGACGCCGATCCTTCTCGGCGGCGTGTTCAAGGCGACGGGGAACTCGTCCCCCGTGACGGTCCCCCTGAAAGCGCGGTACATGAACAACGACCTCGCGCGCTTTGCGAAGCGCTATGGCGTGGTTCTGAACTTCAACACGCACTTCCCGGTGAACACGCTGCCCCTCATGCGCGGCGCGGTCGCGTATCAAGCGACCGACCAATTCGACATCTACGTGAACGCGATGTTCGACGCGATGTGGGCCCATCCGCGCAATTTGAACGACCAAGCCGAAGTCGCACACGTGCTCAACGACATCGGCATCGAGCCCGGCGACTTTGTCGCGCGCATCGAACGCCCCGACGTGAAAGAGAAGCTCAAGGCCAATACCGAAGGCGCGGTCGCCCGCGGCGTGTTCGGTGCGCCGACATTCTTCGTCGACGGCGAGATGTTCTTCGGCCAGGATCGCCTGGATTTCGTCGAAGAGAAGCTGCTGCCCTAGCAAGTGCGTGAACGCACAGCGCCGAATCCCGGAGATTCCGCCGCCGTTCCGCTCTGTTCACCTAAAGATGCCCGGATTCCGGGCGTGACCCGGCGGTCACGTCCGCGCACTGCGAGACGGCGGCGAACCGCGCGCCATTGCGCTTTGCCGCCATTGTTGTCTGAATGAGGCCGTGATCGTCCGGGTGGGGCTGGGCGTGAACGTGGGGTCGCGCGCCTGCGCGATGTTGGGGGAATAATGACGTCTGAAGTGATGTTGTTGAACGTGCAGGGCGCTGCGCTCGCGGCCGACAGCGCCTTGACGGCCATCGAATATCACCCGGACGGCACGGCCAGCGTCCGCTATCAGACCGGCACGGAAAAGATCTACGTCATCGATCAGTCGATGCCCGTCGCGTCGATGATCTTCGATCTGGCTGAATTCTACCGCTACCCGTGGTCGACCATCTTCGAGACGTTCCGGGCCTGCGTGCCTCAGGCCGGCAACACTGTGCCGAAGGTCGCCCAGTCTCTTGTCCAGTTCCTGGCGCGCTGGACATCCGGCATGGACCAGAAGGCGCAATCGATGCTGCCGCTGGAAGAGGGACAAGAGCGTCTTTCCTTCGCGATCTACATCGCCGCTCTCGTGCAGCGCTTCTACCAATGCGCCGAGCTGTCGAACGCCGAAGACGGCCGCAAGCCCGAGGGCCTGAAACGCGCTCTCGACATGCTGCGCTTCGAGACGCAGTTCTCCGGCGACTACTTCCAGAACCTATTCCTGCCGCACGGCGAAACGCCGACGCGCCGCCCGATCGTGGGCGAAAGCTCGTCCCGTCTCGTGGCTCTGCTGGACCAGTATCTCGATCGCTTGCTGACCGGCATGCTGAAATCGATGTTCGGCGAGGGCGTGATCAACGGCGAGGTGAAGGCGTCGCTGGCCCAAATTGCGATCGAATCCTGCGTAACCGATTGGATGGCGCCGGGCGTGCCCAAGACCGGCATCGTCTTTGCGGGCTTCTCCACCGCCGACGTCCGCCCGATGTTCATCGAGATCCGCGTGGGTAGCGCCTTCGGCGGCATCGTCAAGCATCAGCTCGTTGACGGCGGCGCCCCCACGCAGCGCGAGCCCGCCATCATCCGCTCCTTCGCGCAGGCCGATCTGATCGACGCGCTGTTGCGTGGCGCGCAGCCCGGCTATCGCTACGTGATCTTCCAACTGATGCGCCAAGGCATCGACGCGCTCCTCAGCGCGGTCGGCGGTGAAATCGCGAAGAAAGACGCCAATCTGGCAAAGTCGGTCCTCAAGACGTTCGATCAGGCGCCCTTGGCCGTGGCGCGCGCCATTATCATGGCCGGCGATGACATTGCGCGTCACGCCATGGAGATGCGCGTCGCCGAGGTGGTGAGCTCCGCCGCGCCTGAACTGCTGGCCGACTACGCGGCCAAGCTGGTCCGCCTGTCCGTTATCGAGCATGAACTGACGGGCAGCCAAACGGTGGCCGAGCCCATCCTTGCCGTCTACATGAAGAAGGGCCAGATCGTTCGCGCCGGCCCTCGCACGAGTTAGAGAGAGGTCCGCGATGAAAAAGACATCGACGCCGAAGAACGATCGCAAGCCGGTCGCCGACATCGTGCACCAGATCATGGAAACCGCGAAGACGGCGCGCGAAGATGGCCCTTCGTCGGGCCTCTACGGAAGAAACGCGCAAATGTCCGGCGCCTTGACGCACGCGGGCACGCTGCTCGCCAAGTTCGATCGCGCAGCCCCGCCGAAGCGTTCGTCCCTGATGAACAGCCTGTGGAGCGCGCCGGCCCAAAAGCCGCGCCGCCGGTCGTGGTTCTTCGGCGGCAGAACCACCGAAGTCGCAATGCCCGACGCAAAGCAGATCGAGCAAATGCTGCGTGCGACCGTGGCCGACGGCCGCCGCCTTGTTCTCGACCGCGACTTAAGCGAGGGCCGCCTCCAGCCCGGCGACATCGATTGCACGTTGCCCGAAGGCGCGGTCGATCCGGTCTGCACGCCGCGCTGAGCGATCAAGCCTCGCGCGGCTTTGCGGCCTTCACCGACGTGGTCTTTACGCCGCCAGCGACGAGTGCCTGCCAAACCTCTTCCGCGCTCTCCGCGTAACTGAACAGCTTCAGATCCTTCGGCTCGATCATGTCGGCTTTCGCCAACGCGTCGAAATTGATGACGCTTGTCCAATAGGCCCGATCGAACAGCACCACGGGCAGTCCGTTGATTTTGCCTGTCTGGCGCAACGTTAGAAGTTCGAACAGCTCGTCCAAGGTGCCGAACCCGCCGGGAAACACGACAAGGCCGTTGGCCCGCATCGCCAGATGCATCTTGCGCATGGCGAAATAGTGAAACTGAAAGGTCAGCGCCGGTGTCGAGTACGGATTTGGTTGTTGCTCGTGCGGCAGGCTGATGTTGAAGCCGATCGAGGGTGCGTTCACGTCGCAAGCCCCGCGATTGGCGGCCTCCATCGTGCCGGGTCCGCCCCCCGTCGCGATAACATTGTCGCGCACGATGCCATCCGACTGCAACGCACCGCCCCTTAGGGACACGATGCGCCCCAGCGCGCGCGCTTCTGCGTACCATCGATGCTTGGGTCGGGTGCGCGCCGATCCGAACACGACAATAGTCGAGCGGATGCCCGCTTCCCGCAACCGCTCTTCGGCCTTGGCATACTCCAGCATGAAGCGCACGCCGCGCATCGAATCGCTGAGCAGAAATTCCGTGTCGAGCGCCGGCAGGCGATAGCTTTGCAGGGTGGAGTAATCAGTCGGCGAGGGTTTCGGCCTGGCGATTTTCTTGGAAGGCATGGGGGCGGGGCTGCCTTAAGGAGTTACAGAAGTTTAAGACGCGAAGATTGACGTCCCGTGAGCGGCCCGTCCTGCGGGAAAAGGCCGCTTCTGGCTGCGATCGCACCCGAATATAGTGCGTCGCATGGAGTTCGCAGCCCTCATCATCGTCGTTTCCGCCGCCGCCCTCTTGGGCGCAGCCGGCCTTGCCGTTTGGTACGCTTTGCGCCGTTGGCGCCACGTCGGGTATCCGGCCTACTGGTTCGCCGTTGCGGGGGCGCTCTTGGGTGGGCTCGGCGGCGCCGCCGTCATCGCCGATTGGGGTGCGGTCTTCAGCGGCGGTCCGGTCGCTGTCGACGAAGTCCTGCCCTACATGGAAGCCGTCAAGGCGCGAGAGCCGGCGCTCTATGAGCGCATCGAGACCTCGATTATCCGCGACCGCGCCGACGGCAAATCCGCCGAAGAGATACGCGCCAACGCAAAGGCCCTGGTGTCGTCCTACGTCGCCGACAAGATTGCGTTCCTGTCCGACCAACTCACCTACGAACTCTACGCGACGACGCGAGACATACTGGGATATCTGGAAGAACGCCGAGATTACGCAACCTGCGCCGACGTTGCCCTTGGCCGCTTCAAGGGCGATCTCGACCCGCGGCTCAGCGCCGATCTTGTCCAGCGCAACGACAATACGACCTTGCGGGTGATCGACGCCAAACCTCAACCGGACGCCGTTCGCATGCCGGCCGAGGAGTTTGCTCAGCTCGCATCGAACGCCTTCGCGCAGGCGACGCAAATCATCGGTGTCGCACCCGACGAGGTCGAGACACTCCTCTCGGGCGAAGGCGATCCCGAGAAGACATGCAAACTGATGAAGGCGTTCATAGACACGTTGCTCGCCCAGCCCGTCGGTGTCGCGGCATCCGCGCTGAGAACCCTGGCCGCCGGCGGCGCGCCGACGACACCTCCGCCGAATTCGCCGCCGCCGCCCCCCTAGGCGCGTTTCGATGCTAAGGTGTCCGCAAAAGAGGGGCACGCCATGGCACAGAACGAACTCTCCGCTTCGCGGATCGAGTTTCCGGTTCTGCAATCGTTCAGCGAGCAATGCCTCGGGGCGACGACCACGCTGGAAATAACGCGCGCGCTCGATGCGATCCTGCAGGCGCGCGGCATCAAGCAGTGGTACGTCGGAAATCTGGGTTTCGTGAACGAATGGCGTGGCTTCGGCTTTGATGAAATTCCCCCGGCTTGGCGCAAGCGTTACGTCGAGGCGGAGCACGCCCGGTTCGACCCGGTCTTCCAGCATGCCCTAAATCAAGGCGGCAAGACGACCTGGGCCCAATGCAAGCTCATCGCCGAGCATTTGGGCGACAAGCGTGCCCTGCAGGTGTTTGACGAGGCGGCGGAATACGGCATCGACAGTGGTCTGATCCTCCCGATCCACGGGCTTGGCGACCTGCCGGCGGCAGTCAGCTTCGGCGGAGAGGATCTGGACCTGACGCCCGACGCACAGGCGTCGCTCTATCTGATCGGCGCGCTCGCGTACGAAAGCCTGCGCCGCTTGGTGGTGGGGTTCAAACCCATCCCGCCGCTGCTGACCGAGCGGGAGCTCGAAGTCCTGCGCTGGGCCGCCGAAGGCAAGTCCGCCGTCGACACCGGCGCGATCATGGGCATCAGCGCCTTCACGGTCCAGGACCACCAGAAAAGTCTGCGCACGAAATACGGTTGCGCAAAGATGACGCAAGTTCTCGTGCTCGCCGCGCTCGACGGAACGCTCCTCATCGCGCGCCAGATGTGAAACGCGCACACCGACGCATCCTGCGCCGATAGTGTGCGCATGTCTTTGCGCACACGACCCCCCAACCTTGGGGGATATCCGTCACGGTGAACCAAACTCATGACTCTCCTTCTTTAGGGAGAGAGAACCGTGATTCACTTGATCGCCGGGGCGACCAACCCAAATTGCCGCGAGCTTCTCGCCGGCATGTTTCGTCTGCGCCACGATGTCTTCATCAAGGAGAAGCACTGGAACATCAAAAGCTACAACGGCCTCGAATTCGACCAGTTCGACACCGAGGAGACGCTCTACCTGGTCGAGCTCGATGAGGCCGGCGCGGTCGTTGCCACGGTCAGGATGAATCCGACGGATCGGCCGACGCTGTTTTCCGAAGTCTTCGCCGATATGTGTCACGGCGGACCGCCGAAGTGCCCGAAAACCTGGGAACTGACGCGCGGCGCCATTGCCCAAAACGTGCGCAAGTCGCTGCATTTCGGCAGGATCGAATGCGCAACCATCGAAGCGGCGCTCCTATGGGGGGTGACGAAAGCCTGCGGGATCTTCGGCGTGGATCTGTTGATGAAGAAGATGCGCTGCGGCCTGGACGCCAAACCGATCGGGCAACCGCGCATGATCGACGGTGAGTCCCACGTCGCGGCCGAATTCGCGATGAACGGCGACGTGTTGCAGAGGACCAGAACCCTCTATCGCATCACCGGGCCGTCGATCGAGCAAATCCATCTGATGCCCGGGGCGCGTCGAGCGGCGTGAGATACGGTTACTCCGTAAGCGGATTAATTGATGAAATTTTCTGACGCAATGTTGCATGCGCGTGAGCTAGCATTGTTCACGCATTAGGCCCGGGGGCTGGATGTATTCTTCTTTTCTTGAGCGAGTAGGGCGATGAGACGCAACCGATTCAACAAGGTCTCCGCGTTTGCGGAAATATGTCTAAAGGCGACACGGTCGCACGATATCAAGTCGTCGCTGACGGTGACCCTGCGCGATGCCGGCGTGACATCGTGGTACGTCGGGCCGCTGGTGCATGAAAGTGACCTTCCGGTGGGTCTGGGACAGTTCGGCTTGGCTCCGGGTTGGCAGGAACAATACGCCGAGGCGCGCCACTGCGAAGTCGATCCCGTGTTCCTTCACGCCAAGCGCCGCGAGGGGCCAAGCACATGGGGCGCCTGTCGCGAACGCGCCATCCGCGAGGGCGCTTCCCGCCGCGCCCTGCAAGTATTCGACGAGGCGGAGGAGTTCGATCTTCTCGACGGCTTCATCATGCCGACTCTCGGAACGCACCCTCTGGTCGATGGCGTGACGTTCGGCGGGCTTGATCCGGATTTGAGCACGGATGGCCTTCTCGACATGCAGATGATCGGCACATACGCCTACGAGGGATTTCGCCGTCTCGCGGAAGGGTTCAATCGGGTTTCACCCTATCTGACACCGCGTGAACTCGAGGTTTTGCGTTGGTCGGCCGAAGGCAAGACGGCTTGGGAAATTGGTGAGATTTTGCACATCGGCGTCCGTACCGTGCGAACGCACCAGACCTCGATCAAGGAAAAATACGGCGTCTCGACGATCGTTCAGGCGGCGGTCCGTGCAGCCCTCGACGGGACGGTGGCCGCGCCGTTCTAAGACTCGGCGTCGTCACATGTGACGATACCCGCCGCCGGCGCATCCGCTCAGTCTCCCTCCATGTTACATGGAGGGAGAAACATGGTTCATGTTGTGGCCGGGGCGACGAACCCCAATTGCCGCGAGATGCTCGCCAAGATGTTCAGGCAGCGTTGCGACGTTTTCATTAAAGAAAAGGGCTGGAAGCTAAAAAGCTACAACGGCCTTGAGTTCGACGACTACGACACGGCCGAGACGATCTATTTGATGCAGTTCGATGCACGCGACAACATCATCGCGTCCATGCGAATGAACCCGACCGACGGTCCTTACATGCTGGCCGACATCTTCAGTTCGGTTTGCGAGGCACCGATCCCGCGCGGCCGGGACGTGTGGGAACTGACGCGCGGCGCGCTGTCGAGAAATCTGCGGAAGTCCGGCACTTGGGGGCGCATGCAGTGCGCCATGCTGGAATCGGCCCTTCTGTGGGGTGCGACCAAGGCGACGGGGTTCTTCACCGTCGACCACATCATGAAGCAAATGCGAGTCGGGCTTGATGTAAAGCCGCTGGGCTCGCCGCTCCTTGTCGATGGCGAAGCCAATGTCGCCGCGGAGTTCCCCTTCAACACCCAAACGCTGGAGCGCCTGCGTTCGAGCTATGGGATTAGCGGCCCGGCAATCGAGCACATTCACCTGATGCCCGTGCCTCAGAAGAAGGTTGCCGCATGAGACGGACGGAGGCTCCGTACGACGACAAATGGGCGATCGCTCGGCTCCACGAAGTGTGGGAGTGGGCGGTCGCTCAAAAGCGCCCGTTTGTTGCGTACCTAATCGGCATGACAATCTTATCGTTCGACATCGACGACGGCCGCGGCGGGTTGAAGCCGCCCAAGGCGCCGGGCGACAAGCCCGACGCCCCGAAAGGGACTAAGGCCTGACGCGGCGCAAGCCCGTGATGCTCTGGATCACGGCGTCGGAGGCTTCGGTCGGCAGGAACTCGGCGAGCGCGATGAACGCGCGGTTGGGCAGGAAGGGCACGACGTAGCGCGCACGCGGGCGTTTGGCCTCGACGGCGTGCACAATCGCTTTGGCCGCCACCTCGGGCTTGGCCGCGTTCGGGTGCAGATCCTTTTGGAACGCCATCACCTTCTTGATCTGCTCGGCATAAGGCGCGCCGTCCGCCGCATGTACTTCAAGGCTCTTGCGTTCCAACTCGCCGAAGCCGGTATTGATCGCCCCGGGCTCGATCAAGACCACCTCGACGCCGAATAGGCGAAGCTCGTTGCGCAGCGCATCCGAAAACGCTTCGATCGCATGCTTCGTCGCATTGTAGGGCCCGAAGAAGGGCAGGGCGAGCCGCCCCACAACGCTCGAGATATTGATGATGCGCCCGCGCCGCCGCTCACGCATACCGGGCAGAAAGGCGCGGATCATGCGCATCGGCCCGAATACATTGGTCTCGAACTGCGCCTTCAGATCGGCGTCGCTGGTCGTCTCAAGCGGCCCCGCGAGCGCGTAGCCCGCGTTGTTGATCAAGACGTCCAGGCCGTTCTGCCCGGTAAGGCCGCCAACGTCGCGCAACGCGGCATCGACAGACCCGGGCGAGGTGACGTCGAGAATCAGCGTATCGACCTTGCCCTTGGCCGTCCGCTTGATCTGCTCCAAGGCCGCCGCATTGCGCCCCGTCGCGATCACATAGTGCCCGCGAGCGGCGAGGCGCACGGCGGTCGCCCGCCCGATGCCGGCCGATGCGCCGGTAATAAGGACTGTCGCCATGGCTTAAGCGCCCGCTCCAATATGAATCGTCCGATTTAAGCATGTCGGCGTGGTCGCGAGACAGCCCAAACGAAAAGGGCCGCGGAAGCCGCGGCCCTTTGTGCAGACAGTCACAAAGCTCGATTGTTACCAATAGAGCTTGAGGCCCACGCCGGCCTTGTAGCCGGTGATGTCCTTCGAGAGGCTCTCGTGATAGCCGCCGTCGACGAACAGCGAGAAGTTCTCGTCCAGGTAGGTCTGCAGACCGGCATCCAGGGAGAGCAACTCGTCGTTCGTCGCCGATGAAACCGACACCGCGCCCAAAGACACCGTGTTCACGCCGTCCGACAGCACGTCCGAATACGACACCGCCGCCCACGGACGGATCGACCCGCCCCAGGTTACGCCGTCGAAACGCACCGTGCCTTTGCCCTCGATGAGGCCCGT
>JAEUMM010000063.1 GCA_016792645.1 Alphaproteobacteria bacterium
CGGCGCGCGCCCTCTGCGCCTCGCTTTCGTCAAGACGGCCGCGAACACGTGGCAGTACGAAGTGATCTACGACGGCAACGCGGCCGATATCGGCGGCACCACGGCGAACCCGATTTCGACGGGTTCGATCACGTTCAACACTGACGGCACGGTCGCAACGCCGGCCACGCCGCCGACCATCAGCGTTCCCTTCGTCGCAACGTCGGGTCTGTCGGCGCAGCCGATCGAAATAAACTTCGGCACCCCCGGTCAAGCCGACGGCTTCACGCAGTTCGACACGACCTCGACGCTCTACTCGTCCGACGTCAACGGCACGCTGTTCGGCGGTCTGACCGGCGTGCGTGTCGACGAACAGGGCTACGTCATCGCCCTCTTCAACAACGGCGTCGAGAAGCGCATGTACAAGCTTCCGGTCGCGACCTTCCTGAACGCGGACGGCCTTGGGCCGCTGAACGGCAACTCGTATCGCGCGACGGTCGAGTCGGGCGGCGCGAGCTTCAAGAACGCCGACGTCGGCGGCGCCGGTTCCATCGCCAATCTGGCGCTCGAACAGTCGACCGTAGATATGGCCAAAGAGTTTTCGAACATGATCGTGATTCAGCGCGCGTACACCGCTGCGTCCAAGATCATTACAACTGCGGATGAAATGTTAGAGGAGCTGACGCGGCTGAAGCGCTAATCGCCGCGTAGGACGTTCACACATGTGAATGTCCTGCTTCGGCTGGCATGCAGTTTGCGTTGTTCTCTGCAACGCCGCGTTAATCGTGTTTCTTGGGCTCGCTTTAGGAGCCCGGCGCGTAGGCTTCGCGGCAATGGTGGGATGTTGGGTGCAGGAGCGCGTATGGTGATGAGCGAAGAGAGGCAAGGGCGTGTTACATACGTCATCGGTCCCGATGGGAGCCCGTTGACGATTGCCGACTTGCCGCCGCCGAACACAAAGCGGTGGGTCATCCGTCGCAAGGCGGAAGTCGTGGCCGCGGTACGCGGTGGTCTGCTGAGCCTCGAAGAGGCCTGCACCCGTTACACGTTGACGGTCGAGGAATTCCTCGCCTGGCAGCGCGCGATCGACAAGTACGGCTTGGCGGGTCTGCGCACGACGCGGGTCCAGCAATACCGCAACTGAGAAATTAGTCCGTCAACGGACTATTAGAGAATTGAGGCCGGCCGCGGGTTTCCGTTGCCGGCCTTCATGCTTTCTTGAACTCTTGTAAACCGCGGCTTTACCGCACCATGGGTAATTTTTGCCTACACGAGATCACGCGCCCAAGTTGGTGTGCGGATTTGGTGCAGGAAGAAAAACCAGGGTGCGGGAGTCTTCGCTTTGCCGGGCATGTTGAAATCGATGAGCCTTGCACGGATCGGCGCGGCCATGGGCCTCACGATCGCGGTTGCCGGCTTCTTCATGTACGTGATGGGCGCGATGACCGACGCGCCCAAGGCGCTGCTGTTCTCCGGCCTCGACCCGCGCGACTCCGCTGAAATCGTCGGCCGCCTCGACGCGCTGAAAGTACCCTACTCCGTCGAAGGCGACGGCTCGACGATCCTTGTTCCCTCCGACCAAGCGCTGCGTTTGCGTATGCAACTCGCCGGCGAAGGCCTGCCCGCGGGCGGTTCCGTGGGCTACGAGATCTTCGACCGCAGCGACTCGTTCGGCCAGACGAGCTTCGTCCAGAACGTCAACCTGATCCGCGCTCTCGAAGGCGAACTAGGCCGCACCGTGCGTTCGCTCTCGTCGATCGCCAATGCGCGCGTCCATCTGAATATTCCCAAGCGCGAACTCTTCGCCGACAAACAGCCCGACCCCGCCGCCTCGGTCGTGATTCGCTCACGCGGCACGGTGTCTCCCGCGCAGGTCCAGTCGATCCAGAACCTGATCGCCTCCGCGGTTCCGGGCATGCAAGCCGCGTCGGTCACCGTGATCGATGAAAAAGGCAACATGCTGGGCGGCGGCTCTGCACAAGGGGGCAGCGCCTCCATCCGCGCCGATGAACGCACGGCTTCTCTCGAAGACCGCATCCGTTCTCAAGTCGAAGAACTGGTCTCCAGCGTCGTCGGCCCCGGCCGCGCCCGCGTCCAAGTAACGGCCGAGGTCGACTACAACCGCATCACGCGCGAAAGCAAGACCTTCGACCCCGACGGTCAGGTCGTGATTTCGCAGCAGACCAGCAGCACGAAAGCCAACAACTCCGACGGCAGCAGCGCCCAAGGCGTGACGGTCACCAACTCCCTCCCCGCCGGCGCCGCCGACGGCGGTGGTTCGGGCGGCGGCAGTTCGTCGAACGAAGATCGCACCGACGAAACGATCAACTACGAAGTGTCGCAGACGAAATCGATCGAAGTCCAAGAAGGCGGCAAGATCAAACGCCTGTCGGTTGCCGTCGCCGTCGACGGCAATTACAAGACCGACGACAAGGGCACGCGCACCTACGAAGCGCGCGCCGCGGAAGAGATGCAGCAGATCGAGCAGATCGTTCGCTCGGCCATCGGCTTCGACGAAAAGCGCGGCGACCAACTCAAGGTCGTGAACCTGCGCTTCTCGCAGCCCGAAATCGAAGCCCTGCCGCCGGCCGAAGAGCCGCTCTTGGGGTTGGTCAAGGACGATTACTGGCGCATCGCTCAGTTCGGTGGCCTTGGGATGATCGCGCTTTTGTTGATCTTCTTCGTCATGCGCCCGCTGATCAAAGCACTCGTCTCGCCGATCCAAACGACCGCGCTCAGCTCGCACGCCATCGCCGGCCAAGCCGCCCAAGGCGCGCTTCCCTCCGCCGCAGGCGCCACGCAACTTAGCGCGCCAACGGGCCCCACGATGATCTCGCCGACGCCGCAATCCGGCGTCCAGGCGATGATCGACATCGCACAGGTCGAAGGCCAAGTGAAAGAATCATCGGTCCGCAAGGTCGGCGAGATCGTCGGCAAGCATCCCGACGAAGCCACGTCGATCCTTCGCCAGTGGCTGCACGAGTCGGCATGAGCACCCGGATGAACCGTCATGGCTAAACCAGCAAAAACTGCCGCGCGCGACGACGTCAAATCGTTGAGCGGACCCGAGAGGGCCGCGGTGCTTCTGCTCGCCCTCGGCGAAGAGCACGGCGCCAGCATTTGGAAATCGCTCGACGACGATGAAGTCAAGGAAGTGTCCCAGGTCATGTCGAACCTGGGCACCATCTCGGCGTCGTTGATCGAACGCCTCCTGGTCGACTTTGTGTCGCAGATTTCCTCGACCGGCTCGGTCATGGGCTCCTTCGACACGACGGAACGCCTACTGCAGAAATTCCTGCCCAAGGACCGCGTCAACACGGTCATGGAAGAAATCCGCGGCCCTGCCGGCCGCACGATGTGGGACAAGCTGTCCAACGTGAACGAGTCTGTGCTCGCGAACTACCTGAAGAACGAGTATCCGCAGACCGTCGCCGTCGTTCTGACCAAGATCAAGCCCGAGCACGCCTCGCGCGTTCTGGGCGCCCTGCCCGAAGACTTCGCGCTGGAATGCGTCGGCCGCATGCTGCGCCTCGAGTCCGTGCAAAAGGACATCCTGGACAAGGTCGAACAGACCCTGCGCCAGGAGTTCATGACCAACCTCGCGCGCACCGCCAAGCGCGACGCACACGAGTTGATCGCCGAAATCTTCAACAACTTCGACCGTCAGACCGAAGCCCGCTTCATCACCGCCCTCGAAGAGCGCAACCGCGAAGCGGCCGAGCGCATCAAGGCATTGATGTTCACCTTCGAAGACCTCGGCAAGCTCGACTCCGGTTCGATCCAAACCCTGCTGCGCGCGGTCGACAAGGACAAGCTCGGCATCGCGCTCAAAGGCGCCTC
Source organism: Alphaproteobacteria bacterium (assembly GCA_016792645.1). Lineage (GTDB taxonomy): Bacteria > Pseudomonadota > Alphaproteobacteria > Micropepsales > Micropepsaceae > SZUA-430. The sequence continues at coordinate 3,820 of JAEUMM010000063.1, forward strand.
CGCGGCGCTGCGCGATCTCTTCTTCTCGAACATGTCCGAACGCGCCGGCAAGATCTTGCGCGACGACATGGAATCGATGGGCCCCGTCCGCCTGAAAGACGTCGACGAGTCGCAAATGGCGATGGTCAACGTCGCCAAAGACCTCGCCGCCAAGGGAGAGATCATGATCTCCAAGGGCAACAACGAAGACGAACTGGTCTATTGAGGGCGCGCGAGAACATGCAACCGAACCGCCCCGTCAAGTTCAACTTCGACACCGTATTCGGCACGAAAGGCGCGCCCGCGGCTTCGCACGCGCGCAGTTCCTACACGTCCGACGAAGTCGAAGCGATCCGCCGCGAAACCTTCGCCCTCGGCAAGGCCGACACCGAAGCGCAGGCCGCCGCCGCGCGCACGGCAACCCTCACCGCGATCGCCGAAAGCCTGATCCGCATGATCGGCGAATTCGACGCGACCGTGAAAGCCATGCGCGAGGACAGCGCCGCGATCGCCATCGAAGTCGGCCGCAAACTGGCCGAGGTCGCGCTCGACGCCTACCCGCTCAAGGAAGTTGAAGCGCTGCTCGCCGACTGCCTGCACAAGCTGCATCGCGAACCGCGCATCGTCATCCGCCTGGCGTCGGCCAACGCCGAAGTCCTGCGCGCGGACATCGACGCATTGTGCCAGCGGCACGCCTTCACGGGCCGCATCGTCATTCTCGCCGAGCCGGCCCTGACGGGCTCCGATTGCCGCATCGAATGGTCGGACGGCGGCGTCGAACGCGACCTGGCCACGACATTTTCCGCCATCGAACAGGGCGCCGAACGCTGGCGTTCCTCCAATCCGACCGAAGAGAGCTAGAGATGTCAACGACAACGGACGTCAACCTGCCCGACCTGCAAACGACGGCGCCCGAAACGCCCGATCAGCCGCAAGAAGTCGAAATCAAGCGCACGGCGACCGACCTCGAAGCCGTCTTCGACGTCAACGTCAACGTGTCGGCCGTTCTGGGTAAGGCGACGATGGAAGTGAGCCAGCTTCTGAAGCTCGGCCGCGGCGCCGTCGTCGAACTCGATCGCAAGATCGGCGAAGCGATCGATATCTACGTCAACGACCGCCTCGTCGCGCGCGGTGAAGTGGTGCTGGTCGAGGACCGCCTCGGCATCACCATGACTGAAATCGTCAAAGGCGACCGGTCGTAAACGAACACCCGAAAGAAAACCCTATGCGTCTCCTCATCATCGGACAACTGAACGGCCAGATCGGCGCCGCGACCAAGATCGCCATCGACAGGGGCGCCAAGGTGGCCCACGCGACGACGATTGAACAAGGGCTCGCCGAACTCCGCGACGGCCGCGGCGCCGACCTTCTGATGGTCGATGTCGCCATGCCCATCGCATTGCTCGCCGCCCAGCTTCGCGCCGAACGCATCCACGTTCCGATCGTTGCTTGCGGCATCGGCACGGACGCGAGCGCAGCCGTCGACGCCATCAAGGGCGGCGCGAAGGAGTACATTCCCCTGCCCCCCGATGCGGTGCTGATCGCGGCTGTCTTGGCGGCCGTCGCCGACGAATCGCACCAGATGGTGTTCGAAGACAAGGCGATGGAAAATGTCATCGCCCTCGCCGAACAAGTGGCGCGCAGCGAAGCTTCGATTCTGATCACCGGCGAATCCGGCACGGGTAAGGAAGTGGTCGCCCGCCACGTCCATCGCAAGTCCAACCGCGCCGACAAGCAATTCATCTCCATCAACTGCGCGGCCATTCCCGACAACCTGCTTGAGTCCGAACTTTTCGGTCACGAAAAGGGCGCCTTCACCGGCGCCGTCGCGCGGCGCATCGGCAAATTCGAAGAGGCCGACGGCGGCACGCTGCTTCTGGACGAAATCTCGGAGATGGACGTGCGCTTGCAGGCAAAACTCCTGCGCGTGCTCCAGGAGCGCATCGTCGACCGCGTCGGCGGCTCGAAGCCCGTCCGTGTCAACATCCGCATCATCGCGACCTCGAACCGCGACCTGAACCAAGCCGTGCGCGACGGCACGTTCCGCGAAGACCTGCTCTATCGCCTCAACGTCGTGAACCTCAAGATCCCGCCGCTGCGCGAGCGTCCCGCCGACATCCTGGCGCTGGCGAACCACTTCGCGCGCAAATACGCCGACGCCAACGGCGTCGCCATGCGCCCGATCTCGGAAGCCGCCAAACTCACGCTGATGTCGCACACCTGGCGCGGCAACGTGCGCGAACTCGAGAACACCGTGCATCGCGCGGTCTTGCTGTCGCAAGGTTCCGAGATCTCGGAAGCTTCGATCCGGCTCCCCGACGGCTCGAAGGTTGGCGACGAAGTCGCGATCACGACCCCGACGGCGATCGCCCGCGCGGCGCAAGCGGCAGAAGCCGTGAACCGCGAAATGGTGGGCCGCACGGTTGCAGACGTCGAACGCGATCTGATCCTGCAAACGCTCGATCACTGCCTCGGCAACCGCACGCATGCCGCCAACATTCTCGGTATCTCGATCCGCACGTTGCGCAACAAGCTGAAGCAATACGCCGACGAAGGCGTACGCGTGCCGATGCCCGGTGGCGGCGAAATGCGCGCGTACTGATACGAACTAGGAACGACACATGGCCGAAGCCAACACCGCGCCCCGTCTGACAGGCGGCGCCAGCGTGGTCAATGTCAGCCTGGACATGCTGAAGCGGGGCGACCTGTCGCTCGCGCTCGGCATCATGGCGATCATTGCCGTACTGTTGTTCCCGATGCCCACGTTCCTTCTGGACGTCGCACTCGGCGTGTCGATCACGGTGTCGGTCTTGATTCTGATGACCGCGCTGTTCATCGAGCGCCCGCTTCAGCTCTCGACCTTCCCGACGATCCTCTTGATCTCGACGATGTTGCGCCTCTCGCTCAACCTCGCCTCGACCAAGCTGATCCTAACCAACGGCCACGAAGGCACCGGCGCCGCCGGCCACGTCATCGAGGCCTTCGGCAACTTCCTGATGCAAGGCAACTTCGTCATCGGGGTGATCGTCTTCGCCATCCTGATCATCGTGAACTTCGTCGTCATCACGAAGGGTTCGGGCCGCATCGCCGAAGTCAGCGCCCGCTTCACCTTGGACGCGATGCCCGGCAAGCAGATGGCGATCGACGCCGACCTGTCGGCCGGCCTCATCAACGAAAAAGACGCCCGCGAGCGCCGCAAGCGCCTGGAAGACGAAGCCAACTTCTACGGCTCCATGGACGGTGCCTCGAAGTTCGTGCGCGGCGACGCCGTCGCCGGTATCTTGATCACATTCATCAACATCATCGGCGGCATCATCATCGGCGTCGGTCAGCACGGCATGGATTTCGCCGCCGCAGGCCACGCCTACACGCTGCTGACCATCGGTGACGGTCTGGTCACGCAGCTTCCTGCCCTGCTC
>JAEUMM010000131.1 GCA_016792645.1 Alphaproteobacteria bacterium
GTGAAGCCGGTTTATGGGGTTGTGCAGCGGGCGCTGTTTGCGGCGTGGTTTGGGTGGTGCGCCGTGGTTGGGGTGGTGCTGTTTCGGCGGAAAGTATAGGGCGAGGTCGTTTGATCCGGATGAGTATTTTTGATCTCTTTCGACGCAGATCAGATCGTGATCGATTTGCCCTAGGCGTCATTCGGCGCGCGAAAGAACGATCGTGGCCTCACAAAATCGAGTACGACCGTGAGAAGTTTTGCCTGCGCTCCGGAACTGATGGCGCGACGTTCTATCTTGAAAATGTCTATGGCGACTGGATCAAGAACGACGCGGACGGGAAGCGAGCCGACGTAGACCGGGTCGTCTCGACCATGTTCGAAGGCAGCTTGCCTTTGGACTGGGAGTCTTCATCTTCGCTGTTGCTTCCGGCTGTTCGCAATCGCAGAGCCCTGGAATGCCAATGGCTCGCCACTGAAGGCAAGATAGAGCGCGCATGGTGGGATGGGGCCTTTGTGCCGTTATGTGATTCTCTCGCGATCGTTATTGCTGTTGATCGTCCCACATCGATTGCTTTGATCGACAACCGCAAATTTGGCGAATGGAACAGGTCGTTTGAGCAGTTGATGGAGCACGCTGTCCTCAACCTGCGCGAACGAAGCCCGACACGTTTCGAGCGTCATCCTTCTGGGTTCTATTTTTCCCAGTATGGCGACCAGTACGATTGTTCGAGGCTTTTGCTACCCGAACTCTTTGATCTGCTGTCGCTAAATGGTGATCCCGTAGCCATTCCGGTCACTCGGGATGGTCTCGTCGTTGCTGGCTCCAACGATGTTAGCGCGCTCTGCGCTATGGCACGCTTCGTCGAAGACGTAATCCAGGAGTCCGCACGGGCCACGGCGTATTTGCCCCTGATTTTGCGGGACAAGGCATGGAGTGTGTTTGAGGCCGAAGGTCCGGCGTTGGAGCCGTTGCGTGACCTTGTGGCAAAGCAAGCGCTCTGGGACTACGAGTGTCAGCGCGAACTGCTACAAGCCCATTGTGAGCAGACGGGTCGCGATGTGTGGGTGGGCAAGATTGAGGCTAATAAGTTTGGTTCGCGTGTCTACACATTTTCCACGTGGACGCAGGGCGTGACGACACTTCTCCCGCGAACGGACGCCGTTGCAATCAATCCGGGAGAGCAAGGTTCGTGGTTCATACGCACGTGGGACGATTTTTGGTCAGTCTTCAGTGATGATCTGGTGGACGAAGGCATATATCCCTCGCGTTTCCAGACGCCGGCTCGGATGACCGAGAAAAAGCTTGAACGACTGATAAGTGAATTTGGGCTGCCGCCGTGGCTACCGACCCCACAGAACGACGCGCACCTCTTGCGCTGATGGGAATTGGGTCATGGCTGGGTAGCAACCCGCGTGTTCTGGTCGTGTATCAGGCGCCAGGTGCCGGATTCTTTGCGGAAGGCGAGGGAGAGGTAGTTTTCCGTCACGGTGGTTTTTGCGCCTTCGCGTTCTTCGTAGTGGGTGCGGGCGGTGATGATGGCCATGTCGCCTCCGGTCGTGACGGCGAGGGGTTCTAGTTTCCAGGTCCAGTTTGTTTCTTTGAACCAGTCGCGGTGGAGGTCGACGTATTCGGCGCGCGTCGTCAGGCGCTTGCCGTTTGGGAGGATGAGGTCGAGCGTTTCGCCGGTGGTGATTGTTTTTTCCAGCGCGGGGAGGTCGCGGGATTGGACGGCCTTTACGTGCGCTTCGAGGGTGGCGGCGAGGTCTTTGTCGGGGATCGTCATGGGGGCTGCGAGGGTGGTTGTTGCGGTGGAGAGTGCGAGCGTGATCGTAAGCGCGGTGGTTTTCATGCTGGCACTCTCCCTGGGGGCGCGGGCGTCCCGCCCGCTCTTTCTGACTCTTTGCTAGCGCCGCGGGTGTGGAGATGTCCAGAAGAGCGGGCGAGGACGCCCGCGCCCCCAGGGCTAGCGCCTGCTGCGAAACCGCTGTGTTCATCGATCTATTGGCCGGGGTAGGGGGTGCCGTCTTTGTGGGTGAAGCGGCCGTCGGCGTTGGTGCTCATTATGTCGATGTCGGAGCAGGTGGTGACGTCTTCGGGGTGGCGGGAGCCGACTTCCAGGTAGGTCGCCGTCTTGTTTGATTTGTTGATGAGGTGGTGGCCGTTGCCGCTGTTCTTCGCGAATGCCGCGCAATCGCCGGCGCGTAGCAGTGTCTCGCCTTCGTCTTCGATCAGCGTTAGTTCGCCTTCGAGAACGTAGACGAATTCGTCTTCGTGGGTGTGCCAGTGGCGCTGGCTCGACCAATTTCCCGGCGGCAAGCGCATCAGGTTCACGCCGAAGTCGGTGAGGCCGCCGGCGTTGCCGAGTTTTTGGCGCACGCGTTCGGCGTGCGGCGCGTCGAACGGTTTGGGGTAGGGGCAGCCTTTGCGTTCCGGGACAGTGGCGATGTCGATCTTGGGCATGATCAGTCCGCGTGTTCCGTGCCTTCGGGCACGTCGGTGTAGCTTTCGAAATTGAGTTGGTAGCCGTCGGGATCGGTGACGCCTGTGACCCACATGGTGTTGCCGACGAACGGGCGGCTCACGGCCAAGCCTTTCGCTTTCGCTTCGCGGTAGACGGTCAGCGCGTCGTCGCAGATGAAGCAGAGCGAGAGTCCCACGCCGAGGCGCTCCGCCGGCGCGTTCTTGTTCGGACCTTCGAGTATGTAAGTTTGCAGCATCAAGGCGGCGTCGCCATGCTGTAGCCAGCACCACCGCAGCGTTCCATCGGGGCACCATTCCTGGGCGACTTTGAAACCGAGGCCGTCGACATAAAATTTGATCGCGGCCGTCATGTCGCGTGTGTGAAGCAGCGGCACGGTTTGACGGATTTTTGGCGGCGTCGCCACGCTGACGGGCGCACTCATCAGCGGCCCACGAATTTCGGCGTGCGTTTTTCGACGAAGGCTTTGGCGGCTTCGCGGTGGTCTTCGGTGAGGCCGGTGTGGATGTGGTGCGTCGCCTCCAAGTCTAAGCAGTCGGTCATCGTCGCTTCGCCGGCGGCGCGGTTCAGGTTTTCTTTCATGTAGCGGTAAGCGACGCGCGGGCCTTCGGCCAGGCGCTTGGCCAGCGCGGTTGCCTCGCGCATGAGGGTGGCGGCGGGGACCGTTTTGTTGACGAGGCCGAGGCGTTCGGCTTCCGGCATCTCGATGCGGTCGGAGAGGTAGTAGAGTTCGCGCGCCTTTGCCGTGCCGACGAGGCGCGTCAGGAAATACGTGCCGCCGTAGTCGCCGGAGAAGCCGACCTTCGCGAAGGCCGTCGTCATCACCGCGCTGTCGGCGGCGATGCGCAGATCGCAGGCGAGCGCGAGGCTGAGGCCTGCGCCGGCGGCAGCGCCGGGGATGGCGGCGATCGTGGGCTTCGGCATTTCGTAGAGGCGGCCCGCGGTGTTGCGCTGGCTGAGGCGCTGGCGGTGGATGCGCGTGTCGATGTCGAGCGGTTGGCCGGTCGCGTGGGACTCGGCCATGCCCTTCACGTCGCCGCCGGCGCAGAACGCGCCGCCTGCGCCTGTGAGCAGGACGGCACCGACGTCGGTTGCGGTTTCGCATTCTTCGAGCACGCGCGCGAGGGCTTCGAGCATCGCGCCGGAGAGCGCGTTGCGGCGGTCGGGGCGGTTCATGGTGATGGTCGCGACGCCGTCCTCGACGTGGGCGAGGAGGTCGGGCGTCTGCGTGTCGATGGTGCGGTGGGGCATGAGCCTGCTGGTCCTCGCGCGCGTTGGTTTCGCGCGGGGTTCTAGCAGGTGGCCGGTCTTGCGTTAAGAACGGCGCGGCGGGTTCAAGCGCCGGGGCGGCGCCGCCAGGTCTTCAGCGGCGCCCGGAGAGCTTGCGATTAGTACCAGCGTCCACGGCCGTACCAGCCGCCGCCACCAAGCACGAGAACGAGAAGTACGATGACGAGAAGGGTCGTGAGATCCATGTCGGGCTCCTATGAGTGCCGGCCTTGACGCGCGCGTGCGCAAGGCGTTCGGCACTCCCACCAGGAACAAACGATCCGGGGGCCGGTTTCGTTCCCGCCTTCGCCCAAGGCTTCGGCGGGCAGGCCCGCCGGTGGTAAACGCGCGTTGACTACGCGACGGCGGCGGAGAGGATTTGGGCGATGGCGTCTTCGCCTTCGGGGCTGTGGATCCAGCTTTGGGCGGCGGCTTCCGATTCGAACTGCAGCGGCACGCGGTGGGGTTTGATGCGTTCGGGGACGGGCACGAAGACTTCGTAGGTGCCTTCGAAGCGGATGTCCTTGGTCAATTGGGCGTAGGGGGCGGCGAGGCCCTTTTTCTTTTTCATCGTGCGATCTCGTGGGGTTGTTGGGCGCTGCCTAGCCTGTTTGGCCGGCGGCTGTCGATGGCGGCGATGACGCGGGGTTGGTTTTCAGCGGTCTTCGCGTGGTGTCGCACCCACATTTGAACCTGCGGGGCGGTTTCTCGTATCCTTGTTCGGTTAGCGGCGGAGCAGCCCCCATGCGGACTTTTGCGGCGTCGGCGATTTCCGTCCTGATGATTTCCGCTGCCGCGGCGGTCGCGCACGGTGCTGAGCCATCGTTCCGCGATTGCTCCGATTGCCCGTCGATGGTGGATGTGCCGGGTGGGTCGTTCCAGATGGGGTCGAGCCCCGACGATATTTCCCGCGCTGTGGGCGAAGGCGCGAAGGTCGAGCGTGTTCAAGACGAAACACCTCAGCACGGCGTTCGCGTTAAACCGTTCGCCATGTCGGTCACAGAAGTCACGCGCGATCAGTTCGACGCCTTCGTGCGCGCTACGGGTCATCAGGCGGACGGGCCGTGCGACGTCTGGAGCAACGCGGAGATGAAGTTCGTTGCGTCGGATGCGAACGATTGGCGCGACCCGGGCTTTCGCGAAACCGGAAATCACCCGGTGGTGTGTGTCGGCTGGAGCGACGCGAAGGCCTATGTTCGTTGGCTCAGCCAAAAGACCGGCAAAGACTATCGGCTTCCGAGCGAGGCGCAGTGGGAATTCGCTGCGCGGGCCGGCACCTCGACTCCACGGCCTTGGGGTCATGACAACGCATCGGGTTGCCGGTATGCGAATGCTGCCGACTTCACGGCGGCGGATGCGCTGGGCTATGACAAACAGAAGGGCTTCCAGTGCGCTGACGGCCATGTTCACACGGCGCCCGTTGCTCAATTCCAAGCCAACGGCTTTGGTCTGAACGACATGTTGGGCAACGTTTGGGAGTGGACCGACGATTGCTACAACACGTCGTACAAGGGCGCGCCATCGAACGGCTCTGCGTGGTCGCGCGGCGACTGCTCCGTGCGCGTGCTGCGCGGTGGTTCTTGGAGCGGCGGTACGAGGATGGTCCGCTCCGCCGAGCGTATCAGGGCCACCTCGGCGTACCGCGGTTACGATGCGGGTTTCCGCGTGGCGAGAACCAAATAGGTCTCAGCGGCCTTCTCGGCGCCAGCCCAGCATCAATCCACCGATGATGAGCACCAGCGCTAACGCCGGGTGGAAGAGCGGGGTCTGGCGCGTTGACGCCACCGCGTAGGCCTCGTTGGCGCGCAGGCCGATCCAATTGGCGTCGGCGGCGGCGCGGCCGGGTTTGGTGCGGCGGATGTCGGGAATGCCGTCGCGCTTGATCCAGTGGATGCCGCCTTCGGCCGCGTCGGTGACGGGCTTCAGGATTTTATCCGTCGCGCGCACGTCGGAAAGTTCGCGCGGGTTCAACGGGCCCGCCGCGGCGACGGCGCTCAAGTTGCCGTCGCGCAGGCGGTAGAGGCCCATCTCTTCCGCTTTGATCGTGCCGGAGAAGGCGCCGTCGGCGGTGGGCGTCAGGTTCACTTTTTCGACGCGGCCGGTCGGGTAGGTGACTTCGACTTGGGCGGCGCGTTCGGCCATCGTGCGGCGCGTCACGATGAGGCGGTCGCCACTGATCGTGCCGGTGAGGCGTTCTTCCTCGAGATCGGGCTCTTTCATCAGCCAGTGCGCGAGGCGGCGCAGGAGTTCGGCTTGCGGGCCGCCGCCTTCGTAGCCGCGCGTCCAGAGCCACGCGTGATCGGAGAGCAGCAGCGCGACGCGGCCTTGCTGCACGCGGTTGAGGACGAGGAGCGGTTGTTGTTCCGGGCCGCTCATCAGCGTTTGGCCGCCGAGAACCGTCGCCTGCACGAGGCGGAACCAGCGGCCCCAGGTTGGCTCTTTGTCTTTGGTGTTCGCGCCGGGCAGGCCCGCGGTTACCGGGTGGCGCTCGCCAGCGCTGGTGAGGCGCGGCTTGTAGCCTTGCTCGATCACGCGCTCGACGGGTTCCGCTGGCAGCACCGATGCTAGTGGTGAGCGGTAGAGGCTGAGCGGTTCTGAGAACTCGGGGCCTGAGGCGACGAGAAGGGCGCCGCCGTTCTCGACGTAGCGCGCGACGTTTTCGTAGTAGGCGAGGGGCAGGACACCGCGGCGCTGATAGCGGTCGAAGATGATGAGGTTGAACTCGTTCAGCTTCTCGTCGAAGAGCTCGCGTGTCGGGAAGGCGATGAGCGACAGTTCTTCGACGGGCGTGCCGTCTTGCTTTTCCGGCGGGCGCAGAATGGTGAAGTGGACGAGGCTGACGGACGGGTCGGCCTTGAGCAGGTTTCTGAGCGTGCGCTCGCCGGCGTGCGGTTCGCCGG
>JAEUMM010000136.1 GCA_016792645.1 Alphaproteobacteria bacterium
GCGCGATACGGCAAGACTACAGGTTGTCTTTTCTTTTGACCACGCGCGACTTCGTCTTCGCGATTGTGCGTTTGGTTACGCTGTCTCGTTTCGAGGCGCGGCGCTTCGCATCAACCAATCATTAAGAGAGGTAGAATCGCGAGGTGGAGTGATTCGGCGGCGCCCGCGCGCCGCTAGGCCAAGAGGGAGATCTGCGATGCTGACTCGTGCGCAAATCAAGGGCATCTTTCCGAAGGCGTCGGAAGCCGACGTCGACGCGTTTTTGACGTTCGGCGAAGACGCGCTGAAGAAGTCCGGCATCATCGACGTGGTGACGCGGCTTCAGTACTTCCTGGCGCAGTTGGGACACGAGTCGAACGGGCTTACGCACCGCGAGGAGAACCTCAACTATTCCGCAGCGCGGCTGATGGAGATTTGGCCGAGCCGGTTTCCCACCCTCGACGTCGCCAAGCAATACGAGCGCAATCCCGAGAAGCTCGCCAACTTCGTCTATGGCGGGCGCATGGGGAACATGAACGACGGCGACGGCTATCGGTTTCGCGGGCGGGGCTACATTCAGTTGACGGGGCGCGACGCCTATCGCGAGGTCGGGCGGATTGCGGGTCTGAACCTCGAGAACGATCCGGAGCTGGCCGCCAAGCCCGAGAACGCGATCAAAATCGCCTGCTCGTTCTGGACGTGGAAGAACATCAATCCGGCTTGCGACGTCGGCGACTTCACCGCGGTTACAAAGAAGATCAACGGCGGCACGAACGGTTTGAACGACAGGCTGCAATGGCTGAGCAAGGTGAAGACCGTCGTCACCGTCGCGCCGAAGCCGGCAACATCGACGGCCACAACGACTTCGACCTCGACGGCGTCAACCACGACGGCGCCGAAGCCCGATCCGGCCGATGCGCCGGCGGAGAGCATCTCCAACCCAGCCGTCATGGAAGCGCAGAAGAAGCTGACGCGGCTTGGCTACTACAAGGGCATGATCAACGGCATCTATAACCAGATGATGCGCGCCGCGTTGTGGGCGTTCCAGAAGGACGAGGACTTGCCGCAAACGGGGCGGCTCGACGCACGGACGCGCGAAGAGCTGAACGTCTAGAGCGAAGGCTTCACCACAGGCGGACGCGTTCTTCCGGTTTGAGGTAGAGCTTGTCCGCCGGCTGTACGGCGAAGGCGTCGTACCAAGGTCCGAAGTTGCGCACGATACCGTTGACGCGATAACGCTCCGGCGAGTGCGGGTTCGACAGAACCTGTTGCCGCAATGCCGCTTCGCGCCGCTTACCGGCCCAGCTTTGCGCGTAGGCGATGAAGAAGCGCTGATCGCCGGTTAGGCCGTCGCGCACGGGCGCCGGCTTGCCGCCGAGCGAGAGTTTGTAAGCGCGATAGGCGATGGCGAGGCCCGCGAGGTCGGCGATGTTTTCGCCGAGGGTGAGCTTGCCGTTGATCTTGAGGCCGGCGATCGGTTCGTAGGTGTTGAATTGCGCGACGAGTTTGTCGGCCTCGCGCGTGTAGGCCTCGGCGTCCTTTTTCGTCCACCAATCCTGGAGCTTGCCGACGGCGTCGAACTTGCGGCCTTGGTCGTCAAAGCCGTGACTGATCTCGTGGCCGATGACAGCGCCGATGGCGCCGTAGTTCACGGCGGGGTCGGCGTATTGGTCGAAATACGGCGGTTGAAGGATGGCGGCGGGGAATACGATCTCGTTCTTGCCGGCGTCGTAATAGGCGTTGACGATCTGCGGCGACAGGTACCATTCGGTGCGGTCGATCGGCTTGCCCAGCTTTGCGATGTTGCGGCGGTATTCGAAGCTTGAGCCGCGGGCGACGTTGCCGAGCGCGTCGCCGCGCACGACGGTGAGGGCGGTGTAGTCGCGGAAGACGTCGGGATAACCGACCTTCGTCACCATCGCGTCGAGCTTGATGCGCGCCTGGGCCTTGGTCGCGTCGTCGAGCCAGGCGGCTTCGTCGATCAGTTGGTGCAAACCGATCTTGGTGTTCGTTACGAGAGCGTGGGCGGCTGCGCGCGCGGCCGGCGGAAAGCGGCGCGCGACGTAGACTTGGCCCACGACTTGGCCGATCTGCGAATCGAGGAGGCGCACCGCCCGCTTCCAGCGGTCGCGCTGGACCGTGCGGCCGCCAAGCACCTTGCCACGGAAGGCGAAGTTCGCGTCGTCGAAGGCCTTCGCCAGGAAGGGCGAGGCTTGGTCGAGGGTGTGGAAGGTGAGATAGGCCTTCCACACATCGAGGTTCGTTGTGGCGGCGATGCGCGCGATGTTCGGGAAGGCCGACTTCTCGCCGACGATGAGGGTCGGCTCACCTTCGATGCCGGCGGCGATGGCGAAAGCCGTCCAGTCGATGCCCGGCGCTTCGCGCGTCAGGTCTTCGAGGCTCATGGGGTTGTAGGTTTTCTCCGCGTCGCGTGCTTCTTCCGCCGGCCAGTGCGCGCGCGCGATGCGCGTTTCCAGGACAAGGATGGACTCAGCGCGCGGGCGTGCGTTGCGATCGCCGGCCAGCGTCAGCATCTGTTCGATATAGGCGCGGTAGGCGGCGCGGACGTTTTCGTATTCCTTTTCGCGCTTCAGATAGTAGTCGCGGTTCGGGAGGCCGAGGCCCGACTGATAGAGGTGGACCGAATAGATGTCGGGTCGTTTCTCGTCGACGTTGACGTAGAGGCCGACCGGCGAGACGCCGAAGCCTTCGACGCCATCGATGAAGGCGGCCGCGAGATCGGCCTGCGTTTTGACGGCGGCGATCTTGTCGAGACGCGGTTGCAAAGGCGCGAGGCCTTTCGCGTCGATGGCGTCCACGTCCATATAGCTGGCGTAGAAATCGCCGACTTTGCGTTCGGGCGAGCCTTCGGGGGCACTGCCCGCGGCCGCACTTTCGGCGATCGCATGCAGATCGGTTTCGACTTGGTCGCCGATGATGGTGTCGACGCCGTAGGACGAGCGGTCTTCGGGGATGGGCGTGCGTTGTTCCCAGCCGCCGACACCGTGGAGATAGAAGTCGTCGCCGGGCTTGACGGACTTGTCCATCCAGTCGAGCGAAAGGCCGTACTCGCCGTAGGCGGCCTTTCCCTTCGCCACAGGCTTCGTCGGTTTGGTCAGGCTTGCGCAGGCGACGGCCATGGCCATCACGACGCAGATGGCGACAGCGCTTTTCACTTTCCTCATGCTGCCCCCCGGCAGACCCCGTTCACGGGGATTTTGTTCATCAGGCGCTTGCTTCGCCGAAATCGTCTCGTTCGCGGAAGAGAACGGCGAGAAGGACACCGATCACGCCGAAGACCGCGAAGGCGGGGAGGCCTAGGACCGCCACAATGCCGTCCGTCACCGGTCCCCCGGCGATCTCGGCGATCCAGACCTTGAAGGATTCGACGCCCGAGGCGCTGAACAGCGCCCAGATATTCTCCAGCGAGCGCAGGCGCGGCTCCGCCCCCGTCTCAAGCATGGTGACGACGTCGGCGCCCAAGAGCATCAGGCCCAACACGATGAGCACCAGCGCGACAAAACGGAACACGGCCATGTGCGTGATGTCCCCCGACCCACAGAACTTCCCCACCGGCATCGTAACTGACGGGGGCGATGATCCACAAGGTTTACGCGCGGGCGCGACATGCGGCGCAGCGGTTCCTCCGTCCCGGAATTCCGCGCTTTCGCCCGACCAGTTTCGCTTGCGGCGCGCCGCGCGGTGACTATAGTCCGCCCGCGCCTGCGCCCTTGTTGAGCGTTTGCAGGACAGATGGCCGAGTGGTTTAAGGCGCACGCCTGGAACGCGTGTATACCTTCACGGGTATCGAGAGTTCGAATCTCTCTCTGTCCGCCACAATAACGGTCTAACTAATTGATTTAACTATCATTTCATCCACTCTGAAGTGTCCGCACCCCACATTTTGCCCCACATTTTCGAGCGCTTGGGCACGCTGATTAGAGGCTTTGTGGCCGTGACCATCGATCGCAAGAACAACCCCAACATCGCCGCCGCACCGTCGTCGCGCCACTGGTGGCACGTGTCGCGCGTGAGGGCTGAACGTTTGCTGGACGCGTCATGGTACGGGCAGTTCGTGTTTGGAGCGCTTGCTGTTGCCGCTGGCGCCGTGGGCTTCGAGACGGGCGTTGCAGTCGGTGGAGCGCTCTGCCTCGTGTGCTTTAGGGCTGCAGTACTGGTCGGGCAATGAGCGCGAACGACATGACGCCGATGCTCACAATGCTCACGAACAGCGACAGCAAGAAGATCTCACGCGGCTCCAGCGGCGTGTTGAACCTCGCCGCATCGTCCAAGCTCAACAAAATGAAATCACCGCGAAGCTAAAGGCCACACCTCAACAGCGCGGCGTTGTCCGCGCATCGCCGTCGACCAGTGAGAGCGAATGGTTCGCTAGAATTTTGACACCGTCCCTTACCGCGGCGGGCTGGGAAATGACCATCATGCCGGGCACGGTCGGCGCCACGTTCCTTCACCCGAACGGCGTGATTGTGTTTTT
>JAEUMM010000166.1 GCA_016792645.1 Alphaproteobacteria bacterium
CAACGAGGACGGCCAACGCCGCACCGCCCTCGAACTCCTCTCCCACCCTCAAGCCGGCCGCGCCGCCGTTCAAGAAGTCTGGCCCGAAGTCCAAGCCCTCGACCCGGCCATCCTCGACCAGCTCGAAGCCGACTCCCTCTACGCGGGCTACCTCGATCGCCAAGCCGCCGACATCGCCGCCTTCCGCCGAGACGAATCGCTCCCGCTGCCGGCAGACCTCGACTTCGCCGACGTCCCCGGCCTCTCGACTGAGATCGTCCAACGCCTCACGAAAATAAGACCTGCGACCCTCGGCCAAGCCGGTCGAATCGAGGGCGTAACCCCCGCCGCATTGACGGCACTGATTCTCCGTCTGAAGACCCGCGCGGCGCGGCAAGTCGCGTGAGTGCAACAGGCGACACCCCAACCACCTACGGTCCCCTTGACTTCGAGCGCGACTCGCAGGTCACACGTGAAACGCACAGTCTCGTAAATACCTACGTCGAACTTTTGAGGGATTGGAACGAGCGTCTGAACCTCGTTTCCGACGCCTCCCTGGCCGACGTCTGGCGCCGCCACATGTGGGACTCGGCCCAGCTAATTCCCATGATTCCACGTGGAACAAAGACCATCGTCGACCTGGGCAGCGGGGCCGGTTTCCCCGGTTTGGTGCTAGCAATCCTGCTCGCAGACAAACCCGGACTCACCGTCCATTTAGTCGAATCCATCCAGAAGAAATGCCGGTTCCTTGAGGCGGTCATCGAAGCGACCGGAGCCCCCGCCCAAGTCCACAATATGAGGGCCGAAGACCTCCAAGGTTTGAAGGCCGACGTCGTCACCGCCCGGGCCGTCGCGCCCCTCAACCTGCTGTTTCGGCTAGCCCACCCCTTCTTCCATTCCCGGACAACCGGCCTGTTTCTCAAGGGGAGAGCGCTCAACGACGAATTGACCGCTGCAACCAAATCCTGGCACCTTACCGCAACCCCCATTCCGAGCCGGTCAGACCCCTCGGGATTTGTTTTGCGCGTGACAGGATTGACCCCTTGGCGGAAGGCCCGGAAACCGTCTTAGAGCCGCGACGCGGCCGGACGATCGACAAGACCAGAGTCATTGTCATCGCCAACCAAAAAGGCGGGGTCGGGAAGACCACGACCGCGATCAATTTGGGCACGGCATTGGCTGCCGTCGGCAAACAGATTCTGGTCCTCGACATCGACCCGCAAGGCAACGCCTCCACCGGCCTCGGCATCTCGAAACATCAGCGCGGCGTCTCGATCTACGAAGTGATGATCGGCCACGCCCAGCTTCACGAAGCGATCGTCCCCTCACAGATCCCGGGCCTGCACGTCATCCCCGCGACCTCCGAATTGGCCGGTGCCGAAATGGAGCTGGTCGGCGTGCCCCGCCGCTCGTTCCGCTTGCGCGACGCGATCGACGCTTACACGCACCGACTCGCCGCGCCGGTAGAAAAATCGGACTCGACCGCGATTTCCATCGATGTGAATAAATTCACATCCTATGATTATATTCTCATCGACTGCCCGCCGTCTCTGAACCTGCTGACCATCAACGCAATGACCGCGGCGCACGGTTTGCTCGTTCCGCTGCAGTGCGAATTCTTCGCCCTCGAAGGCCTAAGCCAACTCCTGCGCACGATCGATCTCGTCCGCGGCAGCCTCAATCCGTCGCTCGAAATTCAGGGCGTCGTTCTCACAATGTTCGACAAGCGCAACAACCTGTCCGAACAGGTCGCCAACGATGTGCGTCAACATCTGGGCGAAAAAGTTTACCAAACGATAATACCTCGGAACGTACGCATTTCGGAGGCCCCGAGTCACGGCCTACCGGCGCTGCTCTACGACCTGAAGAGCGCGGGGAGCCAGGCTTACATCAAGCTGGCGGGTGAACTCATTCAACGCGAAAAGTCTCGTAAGGCAGCATGAACACCCCCGTCAGAAAAACCGGCTTTTCAGGCCTCGGCCGCGGCCTCTCGGCGCTCTTGGGAGAGGTCGAAAGCGAAGTCATCGCCGCCAGCACCAACCCGAATTTCCAACCGACGCAACAGGCGCCGGGTGCCCCTGCCGAACAGCGCGCGCCGCGCACGTTGCCGATCGCCCTTCTGCGTCCGAACCCGTTCCAACCGCGCGAACATTTCGAACCCGAAGCGCTCGAAGAACTCGCGAACTCGATCCGCGACAAGGGCATCATTCAGCCCATCATCGTGCGCCCCGTCCCGGGCCAGCCGGACGAGTATCAAATCGTCGCCGGCGAACGCCGTTGGCGCGCCGCGCAGAAGGCACGCCTGCACGAAGTGCCGGTGGTCATCAAAGCCTTCACCGATGCCGAAGCGCTCGAAGTCGCCCTTATCGAAAACATCCAACGCGCAGATCTGAACCCGATCGAAGAAGCGCGCGGCTATCGCCAACTCATCGAAAAATTCGACTACACCCAGGAAGCTTTGGGCAGCGTCATCGGCCGCAGCCGCAGCCACATCGCCAACACCATCCGCCTGCTTCAGCTGCCGCAGACGGTCCAAGACTACATCTACTCCGGCAAACTCTCGGCCGGCCACGCCCGCACGCTCGTCGGCCATTCCGACCCCGAAGGCATGGCAAAGGAGTTGATCGAAGGCCGGATGAACGTCCGCGAAGCGGAAGAGAAAAGCCGCAAAGCGAAGGGCAAAAAGAAACGCCCCCACGGCAAGGACGCCGACACCCGCGCGCTCGAGTCATCGCTCGCCAGCCAACTCGGCTTGAACGTCAACATCGCCCACAAAGGCGACAAAGGCGGCGAACTAAAAATCGCCTACAAGACGCTCGAGCAGCTGGACGACATTTGCCGCAAGTTGGGCACGGGCACCTAACGCGCTCGACGCAGGCCCCTCATTTCCGAACCTAAAGAACTACCGCCCCCTCTGCGGGGCGGTCGATCGTTCGTAGCCCGAAGGGCGAAGAAGGATCGGGTGGGGGAGGGGGCGGTAGCCACCTACTTTGCGCCGCCGAAAACGTGTGGGACGCCCAATAGAGTCCGCTGCGGCTTACAGGCCCGCGAGCCAATTCCGCCCACATCGTCCGTTAACCCACTGTAAACCCTTGCAAAAATTTCGGCCGACCGATTCGCACAACGCACTTGCAGAAGATCATAACGCTGCTTATCTTAAGTGAACAGATAAAAAGCCAACTTAATGTCCGAATCACTCGACCGCGAAATCCTCTACCTCCTCAACGACGTCGCGCGCCTGATCAGAACGCGCGCCGACCAGCGCGCCCGCACGCACGGCATGACGCGCGCGCAATGGGTGATTCTCTCGCGCCTCGAGCGCCAGCCCGGTCTCTCTCAAAACGAAATCGCAGCGATCGTCGAAGTCGAACCGATCACCGTCGCGCGCCTCGTCGACCGCTTGGAGTCGGCCGGCCTCGTCGAACGTCGCGCCGATCCGAAAGACCGCCGCGTATGGCGCCTACACCTAACGCCGGCCGCAGAACCGGAACTACGCGAACTGAAGAAACACAAAGCCGCTCTCCGCGAGGAAGTCACCTCAGGTGTCTCCGCGACCGAGATCGAGCAGCTGATTGATGGTCTTTTAAAATTGAAAGCGAACCTAACCGATGGACGCGCGAGTCTCAGAGCAGTTTGAACGGCGGGACAACCCCGCTTTCGTCGTCACCCGCGTCGCAAAAACGTGGGCCCAACAAGCACGCGACGCCGCAACCGACACCCTGCGGACGATCCGCGAGCGCAACCTCACACGCCCGATCCTGATGATCGGCGTGCCGGCCCTCGTCGCCCTGATCGCGGCCTACATCTACTTCACCGGCGGCCGCTACGTGTCGACCGATGACGCGTACGTGCGCGCCGCCAAGCTGATGGTGACCGCCGAAGTCTCCGGCGTCGTCAGCGAAGTCGACGTGAAGGAAGGCCAGACCGTGAAGGCCGGCGACATCCTCTTCAAGATCGACCCCCGTCCGTTCCAAATCGCGCTCGAAAACGCGAAGGCGAATCTCGCCAACACCGCGCTCACCGTCGATGCGATGAAGCAGGACTATCAGCGCATGCTGGGCGACATCGACGCGCAGCGCGCGCAGGTGGATCTTGCCCAATCGAACCTCAACCGCGTGGTCCCGCTTCTCGCGAAAAAATTCGTCTCGCGCGCCGCTTACGACCAGGCCCGTTTCGCGCTCAGCGCAGAGCAGCAAAAGCTGATCGCGCTCCAAGACACCGCGAAAACGCAGTTGTCCAAACTGGGCGGCAACCCCGCAGTCGACGCGACGACGCACCCGCAATATTTGCAGGCGAAATCCGCCGTCGACGAAGCCCAGCGCCAGCTCGACCACACGGTCGTCCGCGCGCCGTTCAACGGTATCGCCACGCAGGTCTCCTCGCTTCAGCCCGGCGTGTACGTCGTCTCTTCGATGGCCGCCCTCAGCGCCAGCGCCGCAGTGGGTCTCGTCTCGACCGACAACGTCTGGATCGACGCCAACGTGAAGGAAACCGACCTCACCTACGTGAAGATCGGCGACCAAGTCGACGTCACCATCGACACCTATCCGGGCAAGACCTGGAAGGCCCACATCGAATCCATCGGTGCGGCAACCGGCGCAGAGTTCTCGCTCCTGCCCTCGAACAACTCCAGCGGCAACTGGACCAAGGTCGTCCAGCGCGTGCCCGTGCGCGTCCACGTCGACCGTGAGCCGAACGATCCGGCGCTGCGCTCCGGCATGAGCGCCGTCGTCGAAATCGACACCGGCCACCAGCGCACGATCTTCTAAGCCGCCGCATCATGACCGCCATCGACACCTCCGCAGCACCGGCGCCCAGCGCGTCGGACAATCCGAAGATGGCGCGCGTTGTCGTCACCATCTGCGCGATGGCGGCAACGTTGATGCAGGCGCTCGACGGCACGATCGCCAACGTCGCGCTGCCCCACATGCAGGGCAGCCTCTCGGCGACGGCCGATCAGATCACATGGGTACTAACGTCCTACATCGTCGCCGCCGCGATCTTCACCGCGCCCGTCGGCTGGTTCGCCTCGCGCTTCGGGCGCAAGAACGTTTTCATCGCCGCCATCGTCGGCTTCACTGTCGCCTCGATGCTCTGCGGCCTCGCGCAATCGCTGCCGCAGATGGTGGTGTTCCGCTTGATGCAGGGCGTGTGCGGCGCGGCGCTCGTGCCGCTGTCGCAGTCGCTGATGTGGGACATGTACCCCGCCGAACAGCGCGGCCAAGCGATGGCGATGTGGGGCATGGGCGTCATGCTAGGCCCGATCTTGGGGCCGACGCTCGGCGGTTGGCTCACCGACACGTTCGACTGGCGCTGGGTCTTCTACGTCAATGTGCCCTTCGGCATCGCAGCCACGCTCGGCCTCTGGTTCTTCCTCAAGGGCGGCAAGCGCGATCAGGACCTGCGCTTCGATTGGATCGGCTTCGGCGTGCTGAGCTTAGGCCTCGGCGCCTTTCAGCTGATGCTCGACCGCGGCCAGCAGGCCGACTGGTTCTCCTCGACCGAAATCGTCATCGAAGCGATCATCGCCGGGCTCGGCATCTATCTCTTTCTGGTGCATATGCTGACGGCGAAGAAGCCGTTCATATCGCCGGCCATGTTCGTCGACCGCAACTTCGTCGCCGGCATGGTGATCATGTTCATCGTCGGTCTCGTTCTTCTCTCAAGCGCAGCACTGCTCCCCGGTTATCTCCAGCGCCTGGGCGGCTACTCCGTCACCGAAGCGGGCCTTCTCATGGCCCCGCGCGGCATCGGCACGATGGTCGCGATGATGATCGCCGGCCGCCTCTCCGGCCGCATCGACGCGCGCCTTCTCATGCTCTTCGGTATCTCGACGATGGCCTTCACGCTCTGGCTGATGACCGGCTGGACCCCCGACGTCAGCCGCACCGACCTAATCTGGATCACGACCTTGCAAGGCTTCGGCATGGGCTTCGTCTTCATCCCGCTACAGGTCGTGGCCTTCGCCACGCTGCCGGGACACTTCCGCACCGACGGCGCGTCGCTCTTCGCCTTGATGCGCAACATCGGCAGCGCCATCGGCATCTCGATCGCGACCTGGCTGCTCTCGGTCAGCACGGCGACGATGTATTCGCAGCTCGGTGAAAACGTCACCCCATTCAACCAGGCCTACCACATCGGCGCGGCCGGTCTCTTCTACAACCCGAACATCCCCATGGGTCTCGCCGGCATCAGCGCCGAGATCAGCCGCCAAGCCGAAATCATCGCCTATTCGAACGACTTCATGTTCTTGTTCTGGGTCTCGATCCCGGCCGCCTTCGCACTGCTGCTCATGCGCAAGCCCAAGCCGCACGTACCGACGGCGGAGGAAACCGCGCTCGCGATGGAGTGAGGCGTCACGCGGACGACTGATCCGCGATCGTCGCCAGCCGCTTCAAGAACTTCGCGCGCTCGGCCTTGGACAACGGGCTCGTACCGAAGAGCTCGACGAACAAAAGGCCCTCGAGCGCGAACCAAGCCAACAGGGCCAATTCCGGATCGCGGCTTGTTTCGCGAAAGCGCTTCCATATCCGGTCGTGCGCGCTGCGAACGGGGTCAAGCAGTCCAGGTTGCTCGGCGATGGCCGCGATCATGCCGAACGATCCGCGCCGCTCTTTGGCGATGTTCTTGTCCGCGCGCGTGGCAAGGCGCGCGGCCAGCAACCGGCTTGCTTCGGACTGTGCGGCCGTGGCTTTGCGTGGAACCTTTTGCGGCGCCTCGAGCCGCTCGACATACCGCTCGATCATGCCCTTCAGCAGCGCCACCTTGGATGGGAACTGATAGAGCAGCCCACCTTTGGAGATGCCTGCTTTCGCGGCAACTGCATCGAGGGACATATGGTTAGCGCCGATTTCCGAAGCCAACGCCTCGGCGGCATCGAGAATAGCCTGACGCGAGTTGGGCCTTTTGCCCATTTAATCAAATCCCTCAATCGTGATTGCGCTATACCGTCCAGACGGTACAGTGAAACTTGACAGGAACACGAGCTCCGTCGAGTTTCAAGTCGGTAAGCGCGCTGAAAGGCCTCCCGGTTGATAATGGGCGGGCCCGCGCTATCTGCGTGAGTATTGGGTAAGGGTCCAAAAATCCGATGAACGGGCGCGTCGTCATCGTTGCGATTGCCATCGGCGTTCTGTGCGCGGGCCTCGTTGCGTTCAATTTCCTGGGTGCGTTCCTGTTCGCCGGCGCCGGTTTCATGCAACCGCCCCCGACGAATGTTGAGGTCGTGACCGCGGAACCCGGACCGTGGGAACCAGGCATCGAGGCCGTCGGCACCGCGCGCGCTGCACAAGGCGCCGACGTCGCCGTCGAAATCGCAGGCGTCGTGCGCGCGATCAACTTCAAGTCGAATGACCGCGCCAAGGCCGGCCAGTTGCTGGTGCAGATCGACGATTCCGTCGAACGCGCCGACATGACGGCGGCGCGCGCGAACTCGAACCTCTACGCCGCGCAGCTCAAACGCTCGCAGGCCCTGCGCGGCAAGGGCTTCGTCTCGCAAGCCAACCTCGACACGGTCCAAGCCCAACTCGGCGTCGCCAAGTCGGCGAGCGAGCGCGCGCAAGCGATCATCGATCAGAAATCGATCGAGGCGCCCTTCGCCGGCACGCTCGGCATCGCCCGCGTCGACGTCGGTCAATACGTCACCATCGGCACCGTCGTCGTCACGCTGCAGGATCTCGACCGCATGAAGGTCGACTTCACAATCCCCGAGCAAGCGGCTGTCGCCCTCAAGATGGATCAACCAGCCCGCTTCGGTCAGGAAAAAGCGAACCTGAACTTGAACGGCCGCATCATCGGCATCGACCCGAAGGCCGACCCCGGCTCGCGCCTTGTCGCCGTGCAAGCGCAAATCGACAACGCCAACGGCCAAATCCGCCCCGGCCAATTCCTTTCTGTGCGCGTCGATCTGCCGACGGAAAACAACGTAATCGCGCTGCCGCAAACCGCGGTCATGCCCAGCCTCTACGGCGACTACGTCTACGTCGCAGCGCCCCCCGATCCAGCCCCGCCGGCAGGCACTGAAGGCAGCGCCGGCAATGCCGTCGCCGCCCCGGCACCGCAAGGCGGCCCGCCGCAACTCGTCGCCAAGCAAGTCTTCGTCACCATCGGCCGCCGCGACGGCCGCCGCGTCGAAATCATCAAGGGCCTCAACCCCGGCGACAAAGTCATCGCCAGCGGCCAGAACCGTCTGCAGAACAAAGCGCCCGTCCAAATCATCGCGACCAAACCGGACGTACCGAAGCCTGCGCCGGTGACGGGGCCGGCGCAGTGAACTTCTCGGAAATCTTCATCCGGCGGCCGGTACTTTCGATCGTCGTCAGTATGCTCATCCTGCTGCTCGGTCTGCAGGGCTTCATGAACATGCAGATCCGCCAATACCCGGAAGTCGAAGAAACCGTCATCACCGTCACGACCGCCTACCCCGGCGCCAGTGCCGACCTGATCCAAGGTTTCATCACAACGCCGATCGCAAAAGCGGTGTCCAGCACGGAAAACATCGACTACGTCACCGCAAGCTCGACGCAAGGCTCAAGCAGTGTCCAAGTCCGCATGCGCCTCGGCGCCGACGCCGACAAGGCGCTGACCGAGGTCATCACCAAAACCCAGCAGGTCCGCCGTTTCCTGCCGACCGACGCCGAAGACTCGATCATCGTCAAAGGCACCGGGCAGCAATTCGCCCTGATGTATCTGGCCTTCTCCAGCGACCAGATGAAGCCGCGCCAGATCACGGAATACCTGACGCGCGTCATCCAACCGCGCTTGGCCACCGTCGAAGGCGTCGCCGACGCGCAGATCTTGGGCGGCCAAAACTTCGCGATGCGCATCTGGCTCGACCCCGTGCGCATGGCCTCGCAGAACTTGACCGCGAACGACATCGCCGCCGCAGTGCGCGCGAGCAACTTCCTGGCCTCCCCCGGCAACACGGAAAACGAATACGTAGCCGTCGCCGTCGAAGCCGACACGACGCTGCAGACGCCCGAGGCCTTCGGCGCCATGCCGCTCAAAGGCTCGGGCAACAACGTCGTGCGCCTGCGCGATGTCGCGCGCGTCGAACTCGGCGCCGACAACGACACGGTGAAAACCTCGTTCCAAGGCAAGGAAGGCGTCTTCATCGGCGTCTTCCCGACCCCCGCCGCGAACCCGCTGAACACCTCGAATTCGATCCACAAACTCCTGCCCCTGGTGAAGGCCGACCTGCCGCCCGGCATGGACTTCATCGTCGTCTACGACTCGACGGTGTTCATCCGCGCCTCGGTGAACGAGGTCTTCTCGACCGTCGCCGAAGCCGGCGTGATCGTCGTCATCGTGATCTTCCTGTTCTTAGGGTCGGTGCGCTCCGTGCTGATCCCGGTAGTGACGATCCCCCTCTCGCTCGTCGGCGTCTGCTTCGTCCTCTATCTGCTGGGCTATTCGATCAA
Organism: Alphaproteobacteria bacterium; assembly: GCA_016792645.1. Taxonomy (GTDB): domain Bacteria; phylum Pseudomonadota; class Alphaproteobacteria; order Micropepsales; family Micropepsaceae; genus SZUA-430. The sequence goes on from JAEUMM010000166.1 coordinate 9,399, forward strand.
CCTGCTCACCATGCTCGCGATGGTGCTCGCCATCGGCCTCGTGGTCGACGACGCGATCGTCGTGGTCGAGAACATCCACCGCCACATCGAAAAGGGTGAGAAACCCTTACAGGCCGCGATCCGCGGCATGAGCGAAATTTTCGGCGCGATCGTGACGATGACCATCACGCTCGCCGCCGTCTACGCCCCCATCGGCTTCACCCAGGGCCTGACGGGCTCCCTCTTCCGCGAGTTCGCGTTCGCCCTCGCCGG
>JAEUMM010000170.1 GCA_016792645.1 Alphaproteobacteria bacterium
GACAAGAACGCGCAAGTCACCGAAGCGATGCTGTCCCTCGGTTTCGGTTTCGTCGAAGCGGGAACGGTCACGCCGCGCGCACAACCCGGCAACCCAAAGCCGCGCGTGTTCCGTTTGGTTGAAGACCGCGCCGTCATCAACCGCTTAGGGTTCAACAACGAAGGCATCGAACCCGCGCGCCGCCGGCTCACCGCCGTGCAAGGCCGTCCCGGCATCCGCGGCATCAACATCGGCGCCAACAAAGACGCGACAGACCGCGTGGCCGACTACGTCACGGGCCTACGGGAACTCGGCACGCTGGGAGCGTACGTCACGATCAACATCTCCTCGCCCAACACGCCGGGCCTGCGCGGTCTGCAGAACAAGGACGAACTGAAAGCGCTGCTCAAGGCCGTCACCGACACGCGCGCAAACCTTCCGCACCGCGTGCCGCTACTGGTCAAGATCGCCCCCGACCTCGACGAGCAAGCCTGCGCCGACATCGCCGAACTCGCGCTGGAGCGCGGCATCGAGGGCCTAATTGTATCAAACACCACAATCGCCCGGCCGCCGTCGCTTCAAGGTGCTCACGCAGCCGAAACCGGCGGCCTCTCCGGTGCGCCGCTCTTCGAACCGTCGACCGAAATCCTGCGCCGCATGCGCCGCCTGACCCAAGGCCGCATCGTGCTGGTCGGCGTGGGCGGCGTCAGTTCGGGCGCCGACGCTTACGCCAAAATCCGTGCCGGCGCATCGCTGGTCCAGCTATACACGGCGCTCACGTACGACGGTCCCGCACTGGTCACCCGCATCAAGGCCGACCTGCTCACCCTGATGAAGCGCGACGGGCTAACCAGCATCGCCTCTGCCGTCGGCCAAGACCTCCACTAAATCCACCCACCGGAGCGGAAACGCCTTTACAAGCTTGCACACATACGCAGCCTGAACGTCCGACATGGCGCCGATCAAAACGTTGCTGTCCGGATCGACTCATCAACGACAACGAACTGCCGAAGGACGATTTGACCGCGATCGCACGCGCAAACGCAGAGCAATTATTTCCGCGATTGGCCCAGTAGGATTGGAGCGGGTGAAGGGAATCGAACCCTCGTCGTAAGCTTGGGAAGCTTCTGCTCTACCATTGAGCTACACCCGCATAAGGCCCAAGCCAGCAACTGATATCACCGCTTTCCGCCGTTTGTGAAGCGTTAGCCATCGGCTGCCGCAGTTGACCCTGGTGCGAACCGCCCCAATGGCTTATGTCTACCCGGCCGGCGCGTGGTCCGGCCTGATCCAGCAAGACAATCGGCGCATCAACCAGCGGCGCGGGGCTCGAACCGGCCCGGCGCGGATGGTCGCCGTCCGTGCCTGACAATTTTTCTGCCGCGTGCGCGTCCTGGCCCTTCCAAGGTCGGCGGCGCGAAAGGTGAACGCAACGCGTTCGCCCGCGCGCGGCAGCGGCGATCGAGCGCTGAAGCATGTCGCGCGTAACTGCGCCGGCTTCGCCTCGGTCGCCGTTTTTCCAGCCCGAGGAGAGCCGACACATGACCGATATCAGCGCCCGCAGCCGCCGCTTCAAAATTGGCGACATCGTCAATCTGAAGGCCGACATCTACCATCGCGGCACACCGACCGGTGTCTACAAGGTGACGCGCCTCCTGCCCGCCGAGGGCCAGGACTATCACTATCGCATCAAAGACAGTCGCGACGGCCTCGAGCATGCCGTGTTTGAAAGCCAGCTCTCATGAGTGGAGCCGATCAACCCGCCTCCTTGCGCGTCGCCGCCGCCAAATTCCGCACCCCGACCCTGACCATGAGCATGATCCAGCTCACGAGCGGCTTCGTCCCACTGCTGTGCATCTATGCCCTGATGTATGCCGGCCTGATCTTCGGTTGGAGTTATTGGGCGATAGCCGCGCTCTCGCTTCCGGCCGCCGGCTTTGTCGTTCGCATCTTCATCTTTCAGCACGATTGCGGCCACGGCTCGTTCTTCCGCTCGCCGGCCGCCAATCGTTGGGTGGGGCTGTTGTGCAGCGTCGTGACGCTGACGCCCTACGAGAACTGGCGCCGTCAGCACGCCGGCCATCACATGCACTGGAACGACCTCGACAACCGCAACAGCGGAAGCGACATCTATTCGACCTGTCTGACGGTGGCGGAGTATCGGGATCTGCCCCCGCGCAAACAGTTGTTCTACCGCATCGTCTGGCATCCGCTCGTGGCGTTGGTCCTGTTGCCGCCGATCGTTTTCCTGCTGCTCTATCGCTTTGCCTTCGACACGCCCGCGGCCTGGGTTCGTGAGCGCCGTTCGGTCTACGTCACCAACGCGGCCCTCGCCGTTGTGTTCGCCACGTTGGTGTTCATCTTCGGGTGGGAGAAGGTGCTCCTCGTCCACCTGCCGACATCGATCCTGGCGGCGATCATGGGCGTATGGATGTTCTCGCTGCAGCACCGCTTCGACGGCGCCGCCTGGGCGCGCGAAGACGTGTGGACGTCGGAAAACGCGTCGATTGCCGGCAGCTCCCACCTTGTGCTGCCCAAGATCCTCCAGTGGTTCACCGGCAATATCGGCTTCCACCACATTCATCACCTTGATCCGCGCGTGCCCAACTACAGGCTCGAGGCATGCCATCGTTCCGACGCGCGCTTCGCAAAAGCACCCACGGTGACGCTGTGGCAGGGCCTCTCGGCCATGCGCTTCTGTCTCTGGGACGAGGAGCATGGACGACTGATACAATTGCCGTCGCGACCGCGGTGACCGGCGAGGAATCGCGTTCGCGGCTGATCCGCCTCTACGCCGAACTCTCGACGCTCACGGAGCAAGAGTGTTCCGGCAACTGCGAACGCCCGCGCACATGCTGCGAAGAAAAATACTGTCTCTTCGCCATGGATTTCGCCAAGGCGAACTGGCAGATCGACCTCGCGCCGACATGGCACCCGGCCCTGCCGCTGATGGGTGACGATGGCTGCACCGTCGCACCTCACCTTCGTCCGATCTGCACCGCACACACCTGCGAGATCTGCGCCCACGGCGTTAAGCGCGGCGATGAAGCGTGGACGGCTCGATACTACGAGATCGTGGACGCTATCCGCACGATCGAAGCAAAGCTCTTTTGAAGCAGCGGAAATTGCCGCGCCATTGACGTCACGCGGAAGCCACCGCCCACTTGTAGTCCATGGATTTGTCCTTCGCCATCGCGTTCACGAACGCGAACGGCTCGCGCGCCTCGGTGACCCCAAGCTGCGTGGCAAGCGCCAAGACGCCGCGCGTATAAAGCAGATAGTGGCGGCTGCTGTCTTGCGCCCATGAGGTCGTGTCGGGGAACGGCTCCGTCACTTTGCTGTTGGGATCGGAGCGGTACCTCGCCCAAGCGTCCTTCCACGACGTCAGCCAAATGTCGGGCGGAGAGCCTTCCGCATGCAACGAGTCGGAAGGCTCGACCTTGGCGATCTCCATGAAGTACGGGGTACACCATTGGCGCGGCCACCCGCTCTTGCCGTTCGTGCGCGCCAACGTGGAATTGAGTTTCCAGCGAAACGCCTTGCGCCAATCCTCAAAGCCCAGCATGACGCCCCAGCCCAGGCAGAACGCAAGAAATTCCTCTTGCCACGGCGCAACCTCGTCGAGCCGCGTCGCCGCCGCGAACACCGAGCAGGCGGGCGAAGGGTTGTTGACATAGGTTTTCGTGAACCACGTCAAATTGTCCGACACGATCCGCCGCCAATAGGCGCGCGGCTTCAACCAACTCGGCGTTTGCTCAGGCGTCACGGCGGCCAGCTGGAACATCGTCCGCATAGACCAAGCGAACGAACGCGTTTGGCCCGGATAGACGATCTGCAGTCCGCTGCCGCTACGATGGTAGTTGGTGGCGCCCAACGTCCGATTGCCCTGAAACTGAAGCTCTTCCAGATGATACGGATCGCCCGTCAGCAAGAACGGCACATAGTTCAGCGCCGGATCGTGCGAAGCGCTCAAGCTCCACTCGCAGGTGATGTCGCCCTTGCCGTCGCGGATCGCCTCGGACCCTTTGACCCACGGCTTGCCGCTGTCTTCGTAGTACCAGTCGAGCTTGGGATACTTGAAGAAGTCGACCGGCGCATGCGTCTGCTCGTCGCGCACATGCATCGGCATCGACGCCGCCGCCTCGGCTTGCGCGCGCAAAGCCGCGAGCGATGAATCGCGGCCGGTGATGAGGTAATCGGCCTGAAATTCGGTGACCGGCCCGATCTCGTTGCGCTCGCCGGTCGAACCGACGCCGACCTGAAGGCCCGCGCTGTCCATCGGCTGCTTGTAGACGGCCTTTGCAGCCGCTTCCGGTGCGTCGGCGGCGACGGCGGCCGATGCTGCGTACGGCGGCACAAGTTTCGCTTTGATCAGATCCTCGCCCTTGACGATGATCGGACGAGGCGCAGATTGCCAGCGCCAGCGCGAAAACCACCAATGACGCGGCACATTGACGGTCGCGACCTCGCGCGAGCCCTTACGAATGACCGCGCGATAGGCGCCCAGATGCTTCGCGTTTTCGTTGGCCTTGCCCCACATGCGGCCGAGCTCGACGACGATCTCGATGCGATCGCTGTCGCGGTCCGGGCGGAAGAAGACACTGAGCGCGCTGTCGGGATGATCCGTGCGAATGCAACGCTGAACGAAGCGCGGCGATTTATAGTCGCCGAGATCTTTGCCCGCAGCCGCCGAAAAAATCAGCGTCTTGCCCTCAAGCGTGATCGCGACGGACAGATCATCGCCGGCCGCGAGCGCCTCTCGCCCAAGCGCGATCGACCCGGCCGCAAGCCCAATCGTCTTCAGAACATCCCGTCTCAGCATGACCCAATCCCCCAAACTGACCGGCGACGGTCAGTGTCACGGTTGGGCGATCCCGGCGCAAGGGGCGGCCCTGCGCCAACAAAAAGGGCGGCCCGCTAGGACCGCCCAAAGTTTCGTCGGCAGCAAGAATTGGCTACGAACCCGACGCCTGCGCCCGCACCGGGGCGAGCTTACCCAACTGTTCGGCCGTAAGAGCCGTCTTCAACGGTTGACTTGTGTTCGTGAACGTCAGGCCGCTCGCCGAGACGGCGACAAGCTTGCTGCCGACGCCCATCGTTCCGCCTACGTTGAGCAGGACGTACCGCGCCTCGCCGACCGGCGACAGCAGGACGTCGTTGACCGTGGCGACCGACTTGTTGTCCGGCCCCACAACGGATGCGCCGATCAGCTTCGACACCGTCTTCACGTCGGGCCGCTTGAAGCCGTCGTTCATCGCTTCAATGCGCGTGGAGAACGCGGCGGCCGACGCACCGTCGAGCTGGCTCTCGGTGACGTTCGTGCGCGCCTTCAACGTGCCGTTCGCTTCGCGTTTGATCGAGATGAGGCCGGGCTTCACGGCGATCTGCGCATTGTTGATGCCCAGGAAGCCGCCGTCGGAGACAACGATTGCGTCAACGCGATCGTCTTTGCCTAGCACGAGATCCGAAATCGAGCCGACACGGCCTTCCTTAGCGTTCTCAATCGGCGTTCCGATCAGCGTCTTGCCGGAAAGCGCACCCGGCAAAGCCTTCGGAAGCAGAATGTCCTGCTGAGATTTGCGCGTCGCGTCGTCAAACGCCTGAACCGTCGCGTCCCAGGCTTCTTTGGCGCCGGTCTTGAACGACACCCAAGCGTCGTTCGCGGTATCGGCCACGGTTTCGCTCGCAGGCTTGTCGGCAGCCATCGCGAACGGGGTCATGACCAACAGCGCAAGCGCCGACGTCGAGATAAGCAGCAGTTTCATAAGAACGCTCCTTTTGATTTGGTTATCGCGCTAATTAACGCGCGCCGCGCGCGTAAGGTTCCGCATTGGCGCGGAAGGCGCCGAACCGCCTGCTCAAATCGCGCGTAATGGACGCCTCGGTAAGAACGATGACCGCGAAATGGACAACGCCTGCGAACAGCAAAAACAAACCAATCAATTGCGCTTCACCGGCCATGACGCCCTCACCCTGCTACAAGAGAACAACGTGCGTGCGTGCGCCGTAGTTCCGCGCGAAAAAAGAGGGCGCGCAAAGCGCACCCTCTTTCGTCTTGGCTGCTGTAAGTGGGCTCAAACCGTTGGTCGGCCGCGCAGCAAACCCGCGATCAAGCTGACCACGAACAACACCAAGAATACGAAGAACAGAATACGCGCGAGTTCGACCGAAATGATGGCGATGCCGCCGAACCCCATGGCGCCCGCGATCACCGCAACCACCAAGAAAATCAATGCCCACTGCAACATCACACGGCTCCTGCCCGAATTGAAACGACGCACGCCAGATAGAACGCGCACACTGCGCCGCAGTTCCGCATTAGAAATTTCCGAAATACAGGATCACCATGGTGATGACCGCAAGCGCAAGGCTGATCCCCAGCACGTAACGCATGTGTCCGGTCTTCAGGCCCTGGCGCGCTTCGGTCGGCGTCCGCTCGACCTCGGCATGTTCTGCTTGATCGATTTCCATCAGTCGCCTCCACATAACCCTAGACAAATCAGAACGCGTCGAACGCGCGGATGGTTCCGCGCGCTCCGCGGAGGGAACCCGGCCCCACGATGAATTTGCGTTAGGATTTACAGGCGGAAGTGCTTCGACAGCTTAAGGCCCTGCGCCTGATAGTGCGAACCGATGCCCTGTCCGTAGACTTGCTCCGGCGGTTCGGTGAGCCGTTC
>JAEUMM010000199.1 GCA_016792645.1 Alphaproteobacteria bacterium
GCGACGATGCGTTTGTCGCCGAAGCGGGCGAGGGCCCAGGCGGCGCCAGCTGTGCCTGCAATGGCGAGGCGCGATTTGAAGCCTTGGACCGCTAGGCGCCGGCCGATGTCTTTGCGCATCGCCTCTTCGCCGCCGAAGAGATGCGCGCAACCGGAAATGTCCAGCATCATGCCATGGGGTGGGCTTAAGCCCACCAGCGGCGTGTAGCGACCGAGCCAATCGTTGACGGCCTCGGCCAAGTTTTGATCCGCGGTTTCGTCGGCGTGGTCGACGAGAATCGTCGGGTACATCGCGCGGGCGTCGGCCAAGGGCATGCCGACGCGCAGGCCGAGTTCGGCGGCCTGCGCGTTCATCGCACTTAGGCGAAGCGCGCTTTTGATCTCGGTGACGACGACGCGTGGGTCACGCGGTCTTGGCGAGAGTGCGCGTTCGATTCGATCTGTCGGCAAATGTTCCAGCCAGACCGCGAGATAGCGATGGGATTGCAAACGTACGCTCATGGGACTGCCACTCAACGCGCCATTGGGCCGATGGACCGAAACGATTCTTCACGAGATCGAGGTTGAAACTCGGCGCGCCGATGCCGCCGAAGCGGTCGGAGACGCTGGGCGCCGACGACACCAGCCAGCGCGTCGTTGCGGCGTTGGGTTCGATGCCGGCCGAATGGCGCAGGATGAGGCCGAAGCCCAGGCCTTCTTGCGACGCGAGCGCGAGCCTTCGCGTCATCGTCAGATCGAGGACGCGGGTCTGAGCGGGAAACTCGGCGATGACGGCGGCGAAGCCGCGGCACTTTAAGGCTTCGCTCATCGCCCACAGCACGTCTTCCGCGCGGGGCACGTGCAGGTAAATGAGCGAGCCGGTGTCGAAGCCCGACAGTTTCAGGCCGGGCAGATAGGGGCGGCCGACTTCGACCTGGGTGAAGTCGTGCTGGATGTAGAGCGTGTGCGCGCCGGCCGTTTCCGCGCGCGCGGCGAGGCCGAAGGCGAAGCCCGCGGCGCTGCCCAAATCCTGCACCGTTCGAGGCAGGATTTCGTGGATCGAGCCGCGCATCAGGCCGCCGCCCAGGGCGCCGTCGATCTCCGCTATGCCGGTGTCGACATGCACGCGGGCGCTCGCCGGACCTTTGCGCATACAGGCCGCTTCGATCGCCGCGATCGTCTGTTTGAGGGATGCGACTCCCTCCGCCGCCAAGGGTGTTGGCACGGGTCCGCCTTTCAGTGCTGGACGTATGTTCCTTATTTGTTCTAGTATGCTCGGCCCCGTTGCAGAGTCAAGCGGGCTGAACTGAAACGAGTCCGAATTGTGATGCGCGGCTTCGTCTGCTCATCACGTGGTCCGGTGCGTCTCGTGTGCTGTAAGTTCTGCGCTCACGTTACTCGAGGATCCGCCATGAAAGCCGCCGTCTATTACGAGAATGGTCCGCCGTCGGTTCTGAAATACGAGGACGTCGAGGATCCGTACGTCTATGCGCCCGGCGTTTTGATCAAGGTTGAGGCCGTCAGCATCGAGGGCGGCGATACGCTCAATCGCATGGGCGGACCGCTGATCACCGTGCCGCATATTGTCGGCTATCAGGCGGCGGGGACGATCGTTCAGGTCGGCAAGGACGTCACGCATCTGAAGGTCGGGCAGAAGGTCGTGACCGTGAATGCGTTCGGTTCTCATGCGGAGCTGCGGTCGGTGCCGGCGCGCAACGCTTGGGTCGTGCCGGATGGGTTCGACATTCGCCAGGCGTCGGCCATTCCGGTGCCGTTCGGGACGGCGGACGATTGCCTGTTCGAGTTCGGGCGGTTGAAGGCGGGCGAGACGGTGTTGGTGCAAGCCGGCGCCGGTGCCGTCGGCCTTGCCGCGATTCAGTTGGCGAAGCGTGCGGGTGCGCGCGTATTTGCGACAGCGTCGAGCGACGAGAAACTCGCGAAGCTGAAGCCGTTCGGTCTGGATCACGGCATCAACTATGCGAAGCAAGACGTGGTCGCCGAGGTGATGAAGCTGAGCAACAACAAGGGCGTCGATCTTGTGGTCGATCCGGTCGGCGGGTCGACGCTGGAGAAAAGCATACTCTCGACCGGTGCACGCGGACGCGTGTCGATGGTGGGCAACGCAGGGCGCGAAGACTCGCGCGTCGACGTGCGCCCGCTGATGGCGGCGAACCGATCGCTGACCGGCGTGTTCTTGGGTGCGGAAATCATGACCGATCGCGTGCACGATATGATCCAGCGGCATATCAACGACGCGGCTGCGGGCAAGCTCAAGGTCGTCATCGACAAGACGTTCGCGCTGAAAGACGCGGCGGCGGCGCATGCGTACATCGAAGGACGCGGCGCGGTCGGGCGGGTGCTGCTCATTCCATGACTGCACGACATCGGTGGCCGGTGCGCGTCGCTGCACGCGATGATATCCCGCGCATTCGCACGCTCATGGAGCGCTCGATCCGCGCGCTACTGAAGCCGTATCTGACGCCCGAAGAAGTCGAAGGGTCGTTCGAGATTATGGGGCTCGATACGCAATTGATCGAGGACGGCACCTATTTCGCGATCGAGGACGTGCAGGCGTTGGTCGGATGCGGCGGATGGAGCCCGCGGGCGACCTTGTTCGGCGGCGATCATTCGAAGGGGCGAAGTGCGGCGATGCTCGATCCCGCGAAAGACGCGGCGCGCGTGCGGGCGATGTACACCAGCCCCGATCACGCGCGCCAAGGGATCGGCCGCGCGATTATCGATGCCTGCGAAACGGCGGCGCGTATGGCGGGCTTCAAACGCACGGAGCTGATGGCGACGATGGCGGGCGAGCCGCTCTATCGCGCATGCGGGTATGAAGTGATCGAGCCTCACACCTCGACAACATCGACGGGCGTTCGCATTCCGCTGTTGCGGATGGGGAAGGCGATTTAGAAACGGCCGGTGGTCTTGAAGCCGCCCGATTTGAAACCTCCGGAGGTCTTGAAACCGCCACCGCCGAAGCCGCCTTTGGTTTTGAAGCCGCCGCCCATTTTCGGGATGGATGACGAAGGGAAGCGGAATCTTGGGCCCGAGCGTGTGCCCCAGCCGCGTTCACCGCCTTCGCCGCCGTCGTTATCATCATCATCGTCGTCGTGGTCGCCGTCCCAGTCGCGGCGTTTGCGGTAGGCGCCTTCGAAGAGGGTCCAGAGGGCTGCGCCTTGGACGGCGCCGCGGACGATGCCGCCGATGATGTCTTCCACGGCGTTGTCGCGGCCGAAATCGAACTGGCCGCCGGGGTTGTCGTAGCGGTTGCGGCGGAAGTTGTCGCGCACGCCTTCGAGTTCGCCGCGGCGGCGCGCGATCTCACGCGCCTCGTCGCGGATCTTTGCGACTTCGGCGTCGGCGCGCGCGATCAGGGTTTGCGTGCGTTCGATTTGCTGGACGAGATTGTCGTCGTCGGGCGTGCGGGTGGAGCGCGCCTCGCGGTACATGGTTTGCAGGTCTTCGCGCGCGATTGCTTGCGTCAAGACGGCGAGCGCTTCGTCGTGGGCGCGGCGGTCGCCTTCGTCCATCAGTTTCGTGCGTTCTTGGTCGAGTGCGGCGAGGCCCGTTTGCACTTTTGTTAGCGAGTCGGTCGCGACCTTTAGTTCGGCTTGCGCCGTCATGAGCGCCGTTTCAAGGGGCAAGATGCCGGCTTCGATCAGGAAGTTGCGTTCGATCTGTTCGAGTTTCTTGTCTTCTTCACCGACGCGTGCGGCGAGGTCGTTTGCGTGTTCGCGCAGGCGGGTCGGGATTTCGTTCAGCGACATGTAGTTCGGGCGCGCCGTGTCGTAGCCGACCAGGCGGGCGACTTGGCGGTCGAAGAAGCGGACGAAGTTGGTGGCCTTGTAGGTGGGCGTTCCGTAGCCGCGCTTCCAGAGATACATGAAGAGCGGATCGGCTTCGTAGGGTTTGCCCTTCGTTTCGCGGTCAGCTTCGTTCTGGGTTGCTTTTTCGTTGGCTGCCGTCGCCATTTTGGCGGCGTTATCGACGCGGGCGCGTTGCGCGGTCCATGTCGGATCGGTGGATTTTTGTTTTTCGACTTGCAGCTGGAGCGCCTTGATCGGCTGAGCCGCCGCCTCGACGATTGCGGTTTTGGCGCGGTGATCGGCTTCGGCGTTGACGACGGCGCTTTGCGCGCCGCCATGGCGGATCAAGAGTTGGTCGAGCTTGGCCTTGTGCGTGCGCAAGAGATCGAGGGCGCGGCGTTCGGCGGCGTCGAGTTCGCCGACCGCTTCGTTGCGGACGAGGGCGTCGAGGCGGATGAGGGCCAGGCCTTTGAAACTGTCGGCGAGTTGTTTGCGCTGGCGCTCGGCTTCGCCGGCCGCGGAGCTCAAGACTTGCGCCAGGCGGTTTTCGTTGGTGCGGACCGAGCCGATGGCATCTTCGACGGAGGCGAGCGCTTCGCGGGCGGAGACGAACATCAGCGGTCATCCCACGAGGTGATGGTGCCGCCCAGGACCGACATGGTGTAGCGCGGCACGAGTTCGCCGCGTTGCTTTTGGGCGAGCACGCGGTTCTGGATGATGCCGTCGTCGTTCTTGTCCTGGCGGATTTCGTCGTAGACGTCCTCGGGCACGCGTACGCCCCAGGTGGAAACGTTGCCGATCTTGCCGTCCTCTTCGTTGATGATCGGCAGTGTCGCGGCAGCGCCGTTCCCGTCAATCGCCTCGACGATGAGGTAATAATTGGTGACGCTCGGGTTGTCGTTCGGCGCGCGCGTGACGCCCGATGTGATGCGCAGTTCGTAGGTTTGCACGAGTTCGCTGCGCAGCTTTTCCAGGTTTGCCATGGCGCTGCGGGCGGCGGCGGCGTCTTTGTTGGCGAGGGCGGTGCGGCCGTCGGAGAAGAGTTGGTCGGCGCGGGTGCGGGCGGCGGTGACTTTCGACTCGCGCAGCGCGTTGTCGTAGGCGAGCTGCAGCGACTTCGGCAGGGTTTCGGCGAGTTCGACTTTTGCGGCTTCGGCGGCGCGTTCGGCGGGGGCGACGATGCCGTATTGGTAGCCGGCCCAGAGCGCGGTGCCGCCGATCAGGATGGCGGCGATGATGCCGACGATGCGGTGGCGGCGGATCCAGATGAGGGCGAGTGTGCGCCCTAGGCTGGGCGGGGGCGGGGTGTAGACGAAGCGGCTTTCGCGCAGCGCCTTGATGCCTTGGTCGATGATGCGATCGGTGACTGTCAGGCCTTGGCTTGTGTAGATGTCGCGCAGGCGTTGGCGCAGCGCTTCGTCGCGCTCGCCTTGGCCGAGTTCGCGTTCGACCAGAAGCTCGCGATGGCGGATCGTGTCGACCACGTCCATCGCGAGCATCAGTTCGTCGAGCGTTTGCGGCTTAGCGGCCGGGACCGCTGCTGCACTTCCGGACATCAGAGATTAAAGGCCTTCCCTTGCGCGACCAGCGATGCCAGGCGGCGTTTGCCGTCTTCGACGGCGTCGCGGATCTCGGCCGAGTTTTGCGTCGAGAGTTTGCGCATTTCTTCGATGATGATTTGCGACTTCTCTTGGAAGTTGACGACGCTGTCGACGAGCTTCTTCACGGCGTCGGCGCGGATGGTGGGGCCGTAGCCGGCGCGGACGGCCGCCTCTTGCACCTTGTCGCCGATTTCGGAGAGCACTTCGATCGACTTCGAGACGCCTTCCTTCATCGCGTTCACGGTTTCGGTCGACTCGTGCAGGCCGAACATGCCGGTGAAGGATGCCTTCAGCGCGGTCAGCACCGTGTCGTTGGTCGAGAAGAAGCTGACGGCTTGCGCGTAGATGCGTTCCTTCGCGTTCGTTGTCTGCATCAGGCGGGCCATAATGACTTCGGACGTGTTGTAGCCGATCGTCAGGTTGTCCGAGAGGTCCTTGGCGATCTGATAGCGTTTGTCTTCGTCCTGCGTTTGGCGGAGGACTTCGTCGCGGATGAGTTCGAGCTTCGCGCGTTCGGCGGGTTCGGTGCCGGCGAAGTTGCCGACCGCTTCGGCTGCGGTGTTCAGTTTCTTCTTCGCCTCGTCGAGTTTCCACTCGGCTTTTTTCAGCACTTCGAGCGCCATCACTTCGGCTTGCTTCAGCGCGCCGCGGAAGTCGCGGTAGGCTTCCAAGATCGCCGCTTCGCGTTCGATCTGGTTTTTTGTTTCCTTCGTGACCGCGATGTAGATGCCGCGGATTTTGTCGAAGCGGTCGGCAACTTCGCCGGCACCGAACCCGCCGAACGCGCGAAGCTCGAACTCATCCGCGACGAAGTCCTCCGCCAGACGCAGGACGAAGACAAACGCTATCAGATCGCCAAGGACCTCTCGGACAACCTGACGATCGGCTACAACACCTCCGAAGTCATCATGGCCCGCCTGATGCAGACGACGAACGCGAAGGAACGCATCTACGCGCAAGCCGTC
>JAEUMM010000230.1 GCA_016792645.1 Alphaproteobacteria bacterium
TCAGCCGTCTCGTTCACGTCATGAGCGCGCCGATTTGGTATCTCGGCCGGCGCGGTTATCAGATCGTGCGAACGCGGCGTCCGACCTCAGGCGTCAGGAAGCCCGCGCCATGATCAGCGTCAACGGAACCACGATCGGCGAGACGGAAATTCTCGCCGAGATGCAGTACCACCCCGCGCCCTCGCGTGAGGAAGCGGCAAGCGCAGCGGCGGAAGCCCTAATCGTGCGCGAGCTGCTGCTCCAACGCGCGGCTGCGCTCGGCATCGCCTTTGCGCCGGGTGTAGCCGAGTCGGAGGAGACGGCGATCAACGCGCTGCTCGATCGCGAAGTACGCCTCCCAGAGGCCGACACGCAAACCTGCCGCCGCTGGTACGATAACAACCGCGAGAAGTTTCGCTCGCAGCCGCTCTTCGAAGCCTCGCACATTCTCTATCTGGCCCCCCGCGACGACGCAGACGCACGCGCGACAGCCAAGGCCCGAGCACAGACCGCGCTAGCAAGCCTCAATGAAGACCCGTCACGCTTCCCCGCCATCGCGCGCGCGGAGTCGAAATGCTCATCGGCGGGAGAGGGCGGGCGTCTGGGCCAAGTCGCGCTTGGCGAGACGGTCCCGGAAATCGAGTCGTTCCTCTTTGCTTTGGAAGAAGGACAAGTCTGCCCGGTGCCGGTCGAAACGGACTTCGGCTTTCACGTCGTCCAACTGCATCACCGCATCGAGGGCAAGGACATCCCCTTCGACGAAGCCGAACCGCTCATCGCCCGCGAACTCCGCGCCCACACCTGGCGCCGCGCGGTCAGCCAGTACATCAGCCTGCTTGCCGGCGGCGCCGACGTGCAGGGCTTCGACATCAAGAAGGCGACCTCACCGCTCGTCCAGTGAGGTTCAGCTTGCTATCGGCCGACGGCCGAAGGACAAAGCCTGGAAACCACGCGAAGGTAAGGCGGCAATGGCGGCATTAGGATCAAGCAGGAAGAAGAAGGCGCCGCTCCCGGCGTTCGCTGGCTCCATTGCGCGACGCTTCCCGAAGGTGTGGGACGCCTACACGAAGCTGGGCGAAGAAACGGCCGCGGCCGGTCCGTTAACGGAGCGCGAGCGTCGCTTGGTGAAGCTGGCCCTCGCGATAGGATCGGGCTCCGAAGGCGCGACACACTCGCACGCGCGCCAGGCATTGGCGGAAGGCGTCGAGCCGGCGGAGATTCGCCACGTCGCTCTGCTGGCTGTCACCACGACAGGATGGCCCGCCAGCGCCGCCGCACTAAGCTGGGTCGACGACATCCTTCCGAAATAAAGCCGGCTGCAGGCACGTGTTGCCGTCCGTAGGTTGATGCATACATCTGGGGACTGGAGGGGGCGCAGATTCAAATCCTGTCGCTCCGACCAACTTTTACCCCGCGCAGAAAATCACGCTGCGATAGCCCATATCCGGATCGCGAAACTCATGCACGATTTGCAAGGGCTCGTCCGGCATGGCGTTGGTGACCTTAAGGCCCAGTTTGCGCGCGGCCTGAAACGTAATTGGATAGCCGTGCGTCAGCGTGCCGTCGTTCAGCGTATGCGCGATGCGCTCGGCGTCCCGCCGCGAATAGACGCCGCGCATCAGATCCACGGCCTTCGCGTGATCGTCGCGCATCAACCGCGCGCTGCGCTCGCCCAGAAACAGCGTCGCATCCTCGATCTTCTTGCGCGGCTTCTGCTTGAGGACCGAAACCCATGCGCTCACCGGCACGCCGTTATACTGCGTGTCGATCGGCCCCAAGGCCGCGTGCGCGCCCATCACGATCTCGTCGGCGGCAAGCGCGATGATCGTGCCGGCCGACCATGCGAAATAGGGCACGAACACGGTCTTGCGTCCGCGATGCGCTTTCAGCGCACGGGCGATCTGCCACCCGTGGAAACTCACGCCGCCCGGCGTGTGCAAGACAACGTCGAGCGGCGCATCGGGATCGACCGCCGCCAGCGCCTTCAGCACGTCCTTCGCCGTCGTCATGTCGACAAGCTCGCTGTGCATGCTCGCCGAATGCACGACGCAAATGACCGACGAGCCGCGGCTCTCCTGCATGCGCCGAAGGAAAGGCGCCACGCCCAAATGGCAACTCGGCTCGCACCAGCCGTAGCGGTCGCTCGTGCTGCTGCTCTGCTGTTGCAGCGAAGTGGGCTTGTCGCCTCCGCTCGTGCGCACCTGATTGCCGAGTTTCACCTCGACCTCGTCGCTCGGATAGCACTGGCACGCCTCGATGATCTCGATCACCTCGGCGGGCATGTCCGTCGATACGGCCAGCCCCAGTCGCCCCGCAACCGCCGGCCCGATCGGCGTCGTGTCCATCCGCGCCGGATCGAACAGATGCCGCGCCAGAGGCGCCGCGCCGGGACTGCAGACTTCCTGAACGAACGCCCGCAACTCGCGCCACATGTTTCGCGCATAGTGAAGCCGAACCAGTGTTTCGTCCTCGACGTGACGCACGCCCTTGTTCTTCACCAACACCTGAAGGGAGTTGTCCAACGGTTGCGGAAACGCAAAGCCCGCTTGCTCGCCCATCACGACGCGATCGGCGGCAAGCGCGATCAGCATGCTCCATTGATAGGCGTAATACGGCACGAAGACCGTGGTCGGCCCCTTGTGCGCCTTGATGACGCGCGCGATCTGCTGAATCGACGCCGGATATCCGCCCAGCGAATGCAGAATGATGTCCAGCGGCGCGTCCGCCGGCGCGTCGCGCAGCGTCCAAAGAAGATCCTGCAGATGCTCCTCGCCGATCCCTTGATGCCGCGCGCCGCGATAATGAATGAGTCCGACGACATGCGATTTGCGCTTCGCCTCCAGGCGGCGGATGGCATCGCCCCAAGGCGTTGTCGCCGCCGGACGCGGCGCGGCTGGAACAGGTGACGACGGTTGGTCGGCCGCCAGCAGCACGCGGTTCAGGGCCTGCGATGTCGAGGCATCGGTGGAGCCCGCCTGCGCCGCGCGCACGCGCCACCGCCATGCGATCGCGCCCAGCGCCAGAAGCACGGCAGCGACCGCCGCCATTTGCAGCTGGCCAAACAGCTCCACGCCGCTCAGCGTTTCAATGATCCACCCCACGCCGCGCGCCCCTCGATCTCACAAGGAACTAAATACGGTTCGCAGGGAAAATCACTCACGAAGCGCATCGCGTGGCGCCGCCGCCCAGCAAAGTTGTAAGCGGGTGACGAGGCATTCGCGCCCTAGGCGAAAAGCCGGCGGCGCGGTCGCGTCAACAGAGAAAGGCGCCCTAGGCCAGCGTCCGCACGTTCGGCTCACGCTCGAAGAACCGCCGCCCGGCCGCTCGAATGAAGTCTTTGCCAAGCCCCGTCACACCCTCGTCCAGCTCCACGCCGGCTTTGTCGAGCAAAGCCTTCGCGCCCGCGTTTGCGCCGATCGCCTTCAGATGCCCGAAGGCGTCCATCACGAACTGAACGGCCGCACCCTCCTTGGTCAGGGCCTGCGCGGCCTCCGGTGAAAGCACCAACGCCACCGCGTCGAACATGATGGAAGGCGTCCCCGCAAGTTGCCCATCGGCCGGAATGTGCTTGCCGCCTTTGGTCTTCACGCCGCCGACTCTCGGCGCCACCAGAACCGGCCGCCCCTTCGCGGCGACGACGGCCTTGCTGACGGCCTCGATCTCGGCCGCATCGGAACCGTCCGCGATCAAGATGCCGACAGAGCGGCCCTCCAACGTCTCGCGTTGCATCGGCCCGTCGATGATCCGAAGCGCCGGCGATAGCTCAAGATCAATCGGCTTCGCCGCCGCGGCCGACGCCTTGGGCACCGCCGCACCAAGCCCGGCCGCAACCCGTTGTGCCAACGCCGGATCGACGTTCACCAGGTTCGACAACACCCGGACCCGCACATGCTCCAACTGCACCTTGGACAACTCAAACACCATCGCCGACGCCAAATGCGCCTGCTCCGCTTCATGCAGTGAGCGGAAGAACAGCCGCGCCTGACTATAATGATCGGCAAAGCTCTCCGGCCGGATACGCACCTTACCGCCCGTATCGCTCGCCGCATCGACATCGGCGAAGTTCGAGAACCCCGTCACCGGACATTCGCGCGGCCCCGTTTCCTCGCCGGCCTGTACAAGACTGTTCGGCTCATAATTCGCACGGCCCTTCGGCACCAGCGTCTGCATCATGCCGTCGCGCTGAAAATTCGCCATCGGGCACTTCGGCGCGTTGATCGGCAACTGATGAAAGTTCGCCGTCCCCAGCCGGCTCTTCTGCGTGTCGAGGTACGAGAACAACCGCCCCTGCAACAACGGATCGTTGGTGAAGTCCACGCCGGGCACGATGTTGGCCGGACAAAACGCAACCTGCTCAGTCTCGGCAAAGAAGTTGTCCGGCATCCGGTCGAGCACCATGCGACCGACAATCCGCACAGGCAACACTTCTTCCGGGATCAGCTTCGTCGCGTCGAGAATGTCGAACTCGAACTTCTCGGCAAATTCCTCGTCGAACAGCTGCAGTCCCAATTCCCATTCCGGGTAATCGCCGCGCTCGATCCGCTCGAAGAGATCGCGCCGCTGAAAATCCGGATCGGCGCCGGCGATCTTCACCGCCTCGTCCCAAATCGTCGATTGCAGCCCAAGCTTCGGCTTCCAATGAAACTTGACGAACGTGGACTTGCCCTTCGCATTGACGAGCCGGAACGTATGCACGCCGAACCCCTCCATCGTCGCGAAGGAGCGGGGCAGGGTGCGATCCGACATCGCCCACATGATCATGTGAGTGCTCTCGGGCATCAGCGAAATGAAATCCCAGAACGTGTCGTGCGCCGACGCCGCCTGCGGAAATCCGCGATCCGCCTCCATCTTCACCGAATGAACGAGGTCCGGAAATTTGATCGCGTCTTGAATGAAAAACACCGGGATATTGTTGCCGACGAGATCCCAGTTGCCTTCCTGCGTATAGAACTTGACCGCGAACCCGCGCACGTCGCGTGGCGTGTCGACAGACCCCGCGCCGCCCGCGACGGTCGAAAAGCGCACGAACACCGGCGTCTTCTCGCCCGGCCGCTGAAACAGATCCGCCTTCGTAATCGACGACAGGGATTTGTAGACCTCGAAGTAACCATGCGCCGCCGATCCGCGCGCATGCACGATACGCTCAGGGATACGTTCGTGATCGAAGTGAAAAATCTTCTCGCGCAGCGCAAAGTCTTCCAACAGCACCGGCCCGCGCGCGCCCGACTTCAATTGATTCTGATTGTCTGAAACCCGGATACCCTGATTGGTCGTCAGATGACCGTCGGCGGTATGCGGCCCTTTGGCCGGCACGCGTTGGTGCAACTCGCCAGCGTTTCCCGCGTCGGCGCTGAATTTTGGAGATCTTGACATCGATGGGGGCTCGTTTCGGGAGAGAAGGGGGCTCTGCTTAGCTAAGAACCTTCCACTTCTTCGTTGGTTCCGCGCAGGTTCGAACAATCGCGAAACCCTCTCAGCCCGCACGCGTTCTGTGGGTAGAGGCGATCCCAAAATCATGACGACAGAACCGGCAGGCTTAACGGCAGAGCGCGACTTGCGCACGGGCGGCCCCGTCTGGCTGGACACCGGCCGTCCCAACATCGCGGCAGCGCCTTTGAGCGAGAGCATCGAAGTCGACGTTGCCATCGTGGGTGGCGGTATCACCGGCGCGCTCGTCGCCGACGGTGTTCTGCAGACGGGCAAGTCGCTGGCCGTCTTCGACCGCAGAGGCTTCGTCACCGGCTCGACATGCGCAAGTACCGCGCTCCTGCAATTCGAAATCGACAAGCCGCTCATCCACCTGCAAGAAAAAATCGGCCGCGAAAAGGCCGCGCGCGCCTATTGGCGGTCCGCCGACGCGCTCAATCACCTGCGTGGTCGCGTGATGGATCTAGGCTTGCGCGCCGCCTTCGCCGAACGTCACGCGCTCTATCTGCCCGGCAACGTCCTCGACGTCGCCGACCTGAAACGCGAAGCGGACGCGCGCACCTGCATCGGTCTGCGTTCGCGCTTCATCGAACGTGACGAAGTCAAAACGCTGACGGACATCGACGCACCAGCGGCCATATGGTCCGCAGGTTCCGGTGAAATCGATCCCGTACGCTTCACCGCATCGATGTGGCGCTCTGCGCTCAAACGCGGCGCAACGCTCTACGCACCAACCGAAGTCACGGATATGGAACACGGCCGCGACGCCGTCACGCTGACCACCGACAACG
>JAEUMM010000337.1 GCA_016792645.1 Alphaproteobacteria bacterium
GAGGGGCCGTCGGCGTCGCTGATTTCCTTGGCTTCGCCGATGAAGTTCGAGATGCCGCTGCCGGCCGCGACTTGGATGCCCGCGGTCGTGGTGAAGTGTTGGACCCAGTCGTGGCGGCGTTCCAGTTTCACTTGGCCGGAGGGGTAGTCGCCGTCGTCGATGTCGCCGGTCTTCACGTCGCGCAACAGGAGTTCGAAGCGGTTGTCGCCGAAATACATGGCGAGCGCCAAGATCGCGGCGCGGTTTTCGTCGACGGCAGACTTGCCGCGCGAGCGTTCCTGGGCGACGGCGAAAACCGGACTCATATAGGAGGCCAGCGACGTCGGCGCCTGGTTGCGGCTGACGCGGGCGATGGCTTTGAAATAGGCGCGCACGGCTTCAGCGTTGCCGAGATGGATGGCGGCGCCGGCGGCGGCTTTCACGTCGGCGACCAGGTTCGGCGGCGGCTGGAAGGCGACGGTGATGAGCTCGCCGTCGATCTTGACGGAGCGGATGCTGGCGTAGACGGGCTCGCCCTTGCCGTCGCCCATGAACCAATCCAGCGCGAAGATCGTCACCGGCTTGATGATCCACGACGGGATCGGAACCGAGCCGATCGAGAGTTCCGAGACGACGAGTTCTTCGTCGGACTCGGCGATCACGGCTTCGACGTTCAGGTAGCGGCCGATAAACGTGTCGGGGACGGGAAGCTTTGCCGTGCCGCCGATCCAAACGCCGTTGTAGCGGGTTTCGACCTTGGTGCGGACGCTGGAGAAGCGGGCGAAGGCTGCGCCGACGGCTTTGCTGATTTCCGAGGCGGTGACGCTGACCGTGGTTTCGGACGAGGCGCTCATCAAGCGCGGATCGAAGCGCTTCAACACGTCCTTGGCGTCGCCGATGTCGTCGAAGATGGCGGTTTCGCTTTCCCCGACCAGCGGCTCGCGCTGGATCATCAGGAACGGCAGCACGATCGGCGCCAGGAACAGCACCAACAGAAATAGACGAAACAGCCTTTTCACTATGGCCACGGCGACGCGCCCCCAATTCGCATTCGCAAGGTCGCCGGACCATAGGCGATGCATGCGACGATTTCCACTCGGGAGCGAATTCCGCGGATTGGCGCGGCTTCTTCCGCCCGCTATCGTCGCCCGCATAGAACAAATCAGGAGGAGCGGCCCCATGAACGTCAGCGAAGCGATCCTGCATGAGCTTGTGGAGCTGGGCGTGGAGGCCTGTTTCGGCAATCCGGGCACATCCGAGATGCACCTGGTCGCGAGCTTCGATCGCGTCGGGGGCTTGAGGCCCATTCTCGGCTTGTTCGAGGGCGTATGCACCGGGGCTGCGGACGGGTATGCGCGCATGGCGGGAAAGCCTGCGGCGACTTTGCTGCATCTGGGGCCGGGGCTTGGGAACGGGTTTGCGAATTTGCACAACGCGCGGCGCGGGCAGTCGCGGATGATCAACCTGGTCGGCGATCACGCGACCTATCACCGGAAATACGACGCGCCGCTGCAGAGCGATATTCACTCGATCGCCAAGCCGGTGTCGGATTGGATCGGCGATCCGGCGTCGGGTGAGGACGCCGTCGGCAAGACGCGCGAGGCGTTCGCCGTCGCGATGCGGCCCAACGGCGGGCTTTCGACGTTGATCGTGCCGGCCGATATTGCGTGGTCCGAGATGAAGGGCGCGCCGCCGGCGCGTAAGGGGCGGGCGGGCGCTAAGCCCGTCGACATGGCGCTGGTGCGCGAGGCGGCGGCGGCGTTGACGTCGGGCGAGCCCAAGCTGCTGCTGATCGGCGGGCATGCGGGGCTGGAGAAGCCGCTGGCGATTGCGGCGGCGATTGCGGAGAAGACCGGCGCGAAGCTCTTCTGCGACACGTTCGTGCCGCGCTTGGCGCGCGGCGCGGGGCGGGCGAAGCCGGACCGCGTGCCTTATCTGGGCGAGATGGCGGTCATGATGATGAGCGCTTTCCGTCAGGCGGTGGTCGTGGGGACGAAGGCGCCGGTTGCGTTCTTTGCCTATCCGAACAAGCCGTCGACGTTCCTGTCCCCGGAATGCCAAGTGCATACGCCGTGGTCGGTTGAGTACGACGTGACCGACGTTCTGGCCGCGATCGCGGAAGAGGTGGGGGCGAAAGTCGTTGCGACGCCGGCCGCGCGCAGCGAGACGACCTTGCCGGCCGCGGGCAAGATCTCCGTCGAGAGCGTCGGCAGCGCGTTGGCGGCTTTGATGCCGGAAGGGGCGATTGTTTCCGACGAAGCCATCACGAGCGGGCTGTGGGCTTACATGGCGACGCAGAATGCGGCGGCGCACGATTGGCTGTCGCTCACGGGCGGCGCGATCGGGGATGGGATTCCGATGGCGGTGGGCGCCGCGGTCGCTTGTCCCGGACGGCCGGTGATCAACCTGCAGGCCGACGGCAGCGCGATGTATACGATCCAAGGTCTGTGGACGGCGGCGCGCGAGAATCTGCACGTCATCACGATCTTGCTGAACAACAAGTCCTATGCGGTGTTGAACATGGAGCTTGATCGCGTCGGCGCGACGGCGCAGAGCGAGCGTTCGCGGTCGCTGTTGTCGCTCGACAAGCCGGTGATCGACTTCACGGCGATGGGGCGTGCGCTTGGCGCGAATGCGGTGCGCGCGGAAGACAACGAGACGTTCGTGAAGGCGCTGAAGCGCGCGCTTGCGGAGCCCGGTCCGCATGTGATTGAGGCGATGATGTTCTAGGATTTACGCGTCGCATAAAACGATGCAATCCGATCCATCACACCGTCACATCGGCAGAATGCCGCCGTTTCTGCCATCACGTTGCCGTCACGTTGCCATCACATGTGACGTCACATGAAGCTCGCGCGCCATCACGGCTTCCGGACCCATGCACGGACGTTCGTTGCATTTTGAGCGATTCAAGTTGCAGCGCGCCGGACGCCACGGGCGTCCAGTGCGGACAGAACAAATATAGAACATTTGTCCGGCGAAATCAAGCATTCCCTGTACTTGGACGACGCGGATGACTTCGTTGAAGCGTTATCGGCGTTTGTAGCGAGCGAAGGGCAGCGCCGGGCCAACCGCCTGAGAGGCTAGGCCTGTGCCGCGGTCCGCGGTCGCGTTTGGCGACGGTGCGGCGAGCAATGACGGGACCGCGGTACCGAGTTGGGTCGCCACGATCTCGAACGTGTTTTTGCTGATGGCCTCCGCGGTGATCACGGGTTTGCCTTCGGGCGTGAGTGGGCCATCGGGAAGCTTGGGCCACTCGCCGTTGGGGAACATCACGAGCACGAGGTAAGCCATTTGACGCAAGTAGAACTTGCCGCGCGCCCGCTCCTCGTAATTTTGGATCAGCACGGTGTCGAAGCCGTCGGCCTTTAGTTTGTCGTGGTCGAGCGATTGCCAGTAGGCGCGAAGCTCTTCGATCTTGCGGCCGGTTCTGACGGGCGTAGGCGTGTAGAGTTCGACGCCCAGCGCCTTCTTGCGGCCCGGCGGCGCGGTAATCTCACCGAAGTGTGTCATTTCCGCTTTGCCGTATTCGCCGAGGTCGACGATCTCCGGCGTCGGCGCTTTCCATTCGTTTGGATCTTGCGCGACCTTCCACGGCTCTTTGCCTGCTTGGCGCAGCCACACTTTGTCGGTGCCGCGCTTGTATTGGAAATCCTCGTAGGACTCGACGATCATTCCTTCCGTCGCAACCTGCGAACGCAGAAAGCCGACGACGGCGTGCTTGTAGCCTTGTGCCTCCGAAGCGACGATCACGATGCCGCCGAACAGGATGTCGGCGATCTCAATCAGGCGGGCATGGTTCGAGAGCAGGGACGGGTCTTGCAATTGGAACCCGCCGAAGAGCGCTTTCGCTCCGGGTTCGCCTTCGGCGTCGATGGCAAAGCCCTTGAGAAAGGCAACGCGGGTGCCGTCCTTAAGGGTGATGATCGTTTGCTGCGGTTGTCCTTGAAGTTCGATTGCGCCGGTGCGCTGAAAATCCGCCGATGCGGAAGATGCCGACACCGCGAGCAAGAACACCGTCAATAGAGTGCGCAACATGGAAGCCCCCTTGTTTCGAAGACTATAGAGCAGGTTCTTCGCGTATGGAACGGCGTCACGGTTGGGCGGGTGGTCTG
>JAEUMM010000335.1 GCA_016792645.1 Alphaproteobacteria bacterium
CCGACGAGCGTGTCGATCTTGTCGGCGAGCGCGACGGCGACGCTGATGGGCGCCGTCGGCGCTTCGTCGCCTTGGCCTTGCGGTTTGTAGTGGTCGCGGATGGCGTCGGCGACTTCGGCGTCTTCCTTGTCGTGGAGGGCGAAGTAGCGGCCCATGACGCCTTGCACTTCGGGGAATTCACCAACGGTACCGGAGACGAGATCTGCCTTGCAGAGGTAAGCGGCGCGCCAGGCCTTCTTCTTGTCGGCGCCGATCAGTTGCGCGATTTCTCCCGCCAAGGCTTCGATACGTTCGACGCGTTCGCGCTGCGTGCCCAGCTTCGCGTGGAAGACGATGTCTTTCAGTTGCGCGACGCGGGATTCGAGCGTCGTCTTCTTGTCTTGGTCCCAGAAGAATTTGGCGTCGGAGAGGCGCGCGCGGAGGACGCGTTCGTTGCCGGCGACGATGTTCTTGCCGCCGTCTTTGGTGATCATATTGGCGATCACGACGAACTTGTTCGAGAGTTTGCCGGTCTGCGGGTCTTTGAGCGCGAAGTATTTTTGGTTCGCGCGCATGGTCGAGATCAGGATTTCCTGCGGCACGTCGAGGAACGGTTTGTCGAACTGGCCGATGAGAGCGACGGGCCATTCAACGAGGCCCGCCACTTCGTCGGCGAGCGCGTCGTCTTCGATCAGGCTTAGGTTTTGCGCGTGGGCGAGTTGTTTGGCTTCATGCAGGATCGCGGCTTTGCGTTCGGCGGCGTTCAGGATGACGTGGTTGCGCTTCAGCTTGTCGACGTAGTCGTCGAAGCGGCGGACTTCGAACTTGTCGTTGCCGAGAAAGCGGTGGCCGCGCGTTGAGTTCCCGCTTTTCACCGTGCCGACCGTGAAGGGCACGATCTCACCGTCGAAGGTGCAGAGGATCGAGTGCAACGGGCGCACCCACGTGAGGTCGCCTGCGCCCCAGCGTTGCGACTTCGGCCACGGGAAGGTTTTGATCACGTCGGGGATCAGTTCGGCGAGGACGTCGGGGGTCGGGCGGCCTTTGCGTTCGGTCACCGCGAGGTAGAAGTCGCCCTTGGGATCCTTCTGCACTTTCAGTTGGTCGCGCGTGAGGCCGGTCGAGCGTAGGAAGCCTTGGATCGCTTGATCGGGCGCGTCGACTTTTGGGCCTTTGCGTTCTTCGCGCATGTCAGCTTGTTCGGCGGGCAGGCCTTCGATCACCAGCGTCAGGCGGCGCGGCGTCGCGAAACCGCGTGCGCCTTCGTTCAAGAAGCCGCGCTCGGTCAGGCCGCCGACGATCAGGCGCTCGAGATCGCGTGCGGCTTGCTGCTGCATGCGCGCGGGGATTTCTTCGGAGAAGAGTTCGAGGAGGAGTTGGGGCATCGGATCAGCGGCCCATCCCGCTCATGCCTGCGCCGACCGTCATGCCTTGCGGGCTTTCGACCCAGGCTTGCGCGCATTCCTTGGCGAGCGCACGGACGCGGCCGATGTAGGCTTGGCGTTCGGTGACGCTGATGACGCCGCGGGCGTCGAGCAGGTTGAAGGCGTGGCTTGCCTTGATGCATTGCTCATAGGCGGGCAGCACGTGGCGCCATTGCGGATGCGCGGCGCTGCGGCCGACTTTGCGCGACAGGAGTTTTTGGCATTCGGCTTCGGCGTCTTTGAAGTGCTGAAACAGCACGTCCGTCGTCGCGTGTTCGAAATCGTAGCCGGATTGTTCGACTTCGTTCTGATGGTAGACGTCGCCCCAGCGCATGAAGTCCGGCGATTGGCGGTTCATCGTGTTGTAGGCGAGGTCGAAGCCGTTATCGATGCCTTGCACGTACATGGCCAGGCGTTCGAGGCCGTAGGTGATTTCGGCGGAGACGGGGCGGCAGTCGATGCCGCCGACTTGTTGGAAGTAGGTGAACTGCGTCACTTCCATGCCGTCGCACCAGACTTCCCAGCCTAGACCCCAGGCGCCGAGCGTCGGGCTCTCCCAATCGTCTTCGACGAAGCGGATGTCGTGTTCGTCGGGCGAGATGCCGAGCGCCTTGAGCGAGCCGAGGTAGAGGTCCAGCACGTCGTCGGGCGACGGTTTGAGGATCACCTGGAATTGGTAGTAGCGCTGAAAGCGGTTCGGGTTGTCGCCGTAGCGGCCGTCCTTCGGGCGGCGCGAGGGCTGGACGTAGGCGCACTTCCACGGGTTTGGCCCGAGTGCGCGCAGCGTCGTCGCCGGGTGAAAGGTGCCGGCGCCCATTTCCATGTCATAAGGCTGAAGCAGCACGCAACCCTGCTCGGCCCAATAGTGTTGGAGCGTGAGGATCAGGCCTTGGAACGAGCGGTCGGGCTTGGCGGACATGTCGCTGATTTGTGCGGGATTGAAGCGAGCGGCGGAAGCTAAAGACCGCGTTCTCACGGGTCAAGGCGACGCGCGGGCGGCGCTTATTTGTACGGGCACTCAGGCTTGCCGCAGTTCTTTGCTTGCGACGGCGCCGAGTAGGTGCCGCAGGCGGGGCATTTGACCATGTCTTCGGAGGGGAGGCTTGAGCGGCGGCCGCCTTGGGTGGCTTTGCGGAGCGCTTGTTCGAATTCTTCGCGCAAGCGGACCATGCGGCCCTTGATGGCGAAGTAGGCGAGCGCGCCGACGCCGAGCAGAATTAGAATCCAGAGCAAACCCATGGCCCGGGCTTATAGCCCAAAGCGCGACCACAAAGAACGCTCTTCAACGGCGGAGATCAGGCTGCCGGCCCAGTCGGTGCGGGGTTCGACATCCGCGCGGTTTGACAGCATGTCGAGGCCGAACCACGAGCGGCGTGGGGCGACGACGCGGAATTCGACTTTGTCGCCGAATTTCTGGCGGCACACAGCGCGCAGGTCGCCGAGGCCGTCGATGAGGCCGAGGTCTTTTGCCTTGGCGCCGGTCCAGAATGCGCCGGAGAAGAGGTCTTTCTCGTCGCCCTTCAGTTTGCCTTGGCGGCGTTCGCGCACCATCGCCTTGAAGCTCTCATGCACTTCGCGTTGCAGAGCTTCGAGGTGGGCGGCGTCGCGTGGGTCTTCGGGCTTAAAGGGATCGAGCATCGCTTTGCGTTCGCCCGAGGTGTGGACGCGGCGCTCGACGCCGATTTTTTCTATCAGACCCTGGAAGCCGAAGCCGGCGGAGACGACGCCGATCGAGCCCACGATCGAGTTCTCGTGCGCGTAGACTTCATCGCCGGCGATCGCGAGCATGTAGCCGCCCGATGCTGCGAGATCTTCGGCGAAGGTTAGGACCGTCACGCCTTTCTCCTTCGCGAGCGCGCGGATGCGGTCGTGGATAAGCGCCGCCTGCACGGGCGAGCCGCCGGGTGAGTTGATCACCACGGCTGCAGCCGCGACCGTCTTGTCGGCGAACAGCTTGTTGATGAGGTCCGCCGACGTCGACATCGCGAGGCCCCTGCGCAGGCCCGTCGACATGCCGATCGCGCCCGACAGGCGCAGCACGCTGACCACCGGCGGCGTCGAGCCGGTCATGCGGCGCACGATGCGCCTGATCCATCCTATTGCCATGGGGGCTATGTAGTTAGAGCGGCGGCGTGCCGCAAGACAGCTTCAGCTTCTTCTGTGGGCTTGCCATCCAGGCGGTGGAGCACTAGGCCGGGCTGCATGAGCAGCGGCGCCCGCGCGTTCATTCGTACACGGATAATCAGGCGCTTCGCCGGCGCGCCTTGTTTCGGCCAGAGCGGGATGATTTCGACGCCCTGCCCTTCCGGCGACAAGGCTTGCAGCGCTTGCGGAATTTGTTCGGGCGGCAGGATCGCGGTCACCATGCCTTGCGGGTGTGCGAGCGTGCGGGCGAAGCGCAGCCATTCGATCAGATCGCGCGCGTGTGACGACGTTGCGCGAGCTTTTGCAGCGGTGGGTGCGCGGGTTCCGCGGGCGATGTCATGGTATGGCGGGTTGGTCAGGACGTGGCGAAAGCTCTGCCGCTTCAACGTGCGCGGACGCTTGAGCACGTCGGCGATCATGACTTGGTACGATTGCGCGTGCTCGTTGCGCTCGGCGTTTGCTTGCGCCAGCGCGGCGAGTTCGTCGTCAATCTCCACCGCGGTGATGTGCAATCCGCCGATGCGCGCGGCGAGGCAGAGGGACGCCGTGCCGACACCCGCACCGAGGTCGCACACACTGTCCCCAGCGCGTGCCGGAACCGAGGCGGCGAGCATCAACGAATCGAGGCCTGCTCTGAAGCCCTGCCGCGTTTGGCAGACCTGCACACGGCCGCCGAGGAAGGCGTCGATCGTCGTGTTCGGCTGTGCGGCCATTGGACGCTGATCAAGGCTTGAAGACGTGACCAAGGCCCGCGTCTTTCAGCAGGCGGCGCGCGCGTTCGGCATGGCGATCGTCCACCATGACCCTCTGCGGCGCCCCAGCCAAACCAATATTAGTCATGTTTTCGTCGAGACCGATGATCTCGATCCCCTCAGTTCGCAGCAAAGAACGGACGTAGCTGACCAAGACAATGTCTGGCGTGCGGAAGAGTTCGATCATCTGAAGCCCTTGTGGACGACGTATGTGTTCACACAACCGTGGCGCTGCGCACCCTTGACCGGCCTTCCGGACGGTTCCTATTTTCACACGAAAGTGCCGCCTGCGTGCAAATCAATCCCCTCCCGAGGTACCGACTTTGCGGGCTGTTCAGCGATATCTGAAGGGTGCAACCGAGCCGACAGGCGCCGTCGAGCGGCTGTATCGGCTGGTCGAGGCCGACCTTGCCCATGTGAACGCCCTCATCCTGGAACGGATGCGGTCGGACGTGCCGTTGATCCCGGAACTCGCGGGTCATCTCGTCAACTCGGGCGGAAAGCGGCTGAGGCCGATGCTCACGCTGGCCGCGGCGCAGATCTGCGGGTACCAGGGCCTTGGCCATATCCGGCTGGCGACAGCGGTCGAATTCATTCATACGGCGACGCTTCTGCATGACGACGTGGTCGACGAGAGCGACCTCAGGCGCGGCAAGGCGGCTGCTCATGTGATTTGGGGCAATGCGCCCAGCGTTCTGGTCGGCGATTTCCTCTTCTCACGTTCATTCCAGCTGATGGTCGAGACGGGCAGTCTGCGCGTGCTCAACATCCTGTCGAACGCGTCCGCCGTGATCGCCGAGGGCGAGGTGATGCAGCTCGGCACGAAGGGCAATATCGGCGTCACCGAAGATACGTATCTGAAGATCGTGGCGTCGAAGACGGCGGCGTTGTTCGCCGCGGCTGCCGAATCGGGCGCGGTCGTCGCGCAGAGCGACGGCTTGCGCGAGATGGCGCTCAAGACCTACGGACATAATTTGGGCATCGCTTTTCAGCTTGTCGACGATGCGCTCGACTACTCGGGGCGCGAGGCGATGATGGGCAAAGCCGTCGGCGACGATTTTCGCGAGGGCAAGCTGACGCTGCCGGTGATCTTGGCGCTGGGCAAAGCGAGTTCAGAGGAAGCAGATTTCTGGCGCCGTACGATGGTGCAGCATGATCAGAGCGACGCGGACCTGACGCACGCCATTCATCTGATCGACAAGCACCACGCGATCGGCGCGACGCTGTCCCGCGCGCGGCAATTTACGGAAGAAGCGTGCCGCGCGCTCAACGTGTTTCCCGACAGTCCGATGCGGCGGGCGCTGAACGACCTCGCCGAGTTCTGCGTCAGCCGGGCTTATTAGTCAGCGGCGGTGTTCGCGGCGATAGGCGCTGAAACCCATCAAGGCGACGACGGCCACGATGCTGGCGAGAATTGCGTACGAGAGCATTGGGGTATTTCCTTCCGATGTTGTCTTTATCGACGCGTATCTAAACGCGCGAGCGCGATTTGCGCCTACGACTCAAGCTACAGAATTTGTTGAAGCGGCGCGAAAAGCAGCAGTGCGCCTGCGAACTGGGCACCGGAGTGCCGCGCGTTTCCTGGGCTAGGTCAAAGCGCAGGCACGCCTGCATTTTGATCGGGCGTACATTTGCTTAGCGAATGAGCGTGCCGCGTTATGCGCCAATCTAATTACGGGGACACAAAGGTCCGAGCGGCTTTGACCCACCAAGTTGGGTTTGCTTGCGCGATCTTTGCCGCGGCAGCGACTGCGTCTTCGTCTTTCTCATAGAGGCCGACGCAGGTGGCGCCGGAACCCGACATGCGGGCGATGAGGCAGCCCTCGGTCGCCACCAGGGCGCCTTCGGCGCTCATAATGACCGGTGCGATCGCTTTTGCAGGGGCGGCCAGGTCGTTGAACAAGCCGTCGAGGAACATGGCGAAGGCGCGCGCGGACTCGAAGCGCGGCGGGAAGGGCGGCGGGACCGTGCCACTGCGCACGCTGATGGTGTTGAAGATGCGCTTGGTGGGCACCTCTATGCCCGGATTGACGAGGACGAGCGAGAACGCGGGCAACTCGGGCGCGGGGCTGAGGATTTCGCCCATGCCGGAGACGAGGGTCGGGCAGCCGCGCAGGCATACGGGCACGTCGGCGCCCATCGCTTTGCCGATCGATTCGAGTTCGTCGATGGGGATCGGCAGCGACCAGTGTTCGGCCAAGAGGTGCAACACCGCGGCAGCGTCACTGGAACCACCACCGATGCCCGCCGCGATGGGCAGGTTCTTTTCCAGGATCAGTTCGACGGGGGTCGTCTTGTGGTCGCGCTCTTCCGCCCAGACGCCGAGTTCGCGGGCGGCCCTTAGGACCAAATTGTCGGTTTCGTCCTTCAGGGCCTCGGCGAACGGGCCAGTGATGGAGAGGGACTGGCCTTTGGCGTCGCGGACTTCGAGCCAGTCACCGGCGTCGGCGAAAGCGATCAGGCTGACCAGATCGTGGTAGCCGTCGGCGCGCTTGTCGCCGACGTGGAGGAAGAGGTTGATCTTCGCCGGCGCGAAGCGGCGTGCGGGTTTGGACGTCGTCACTGGCCGGCTTGCGGTGTGCCGGCTTGCGCCGGGGACGGCGGCAGATCGGGCAGACCGCTGACCACCTTTTGGCGGATCTTGGGTTCGTCGCCCTTTTCCGGTTTCAGGCTGAGCGCGTGTTCCCACTGATACTTCGCTTCGACGCGGCGGCCGACGCGCCAGTAGGCGTCACCTAGATGGTCGTTGATCGTCGCCTCGCTGG
>JAEUMM010000336.1 GCA_016792645.1 Alphaproteobacteria bacterium
GCCCTTCGCGCGCCGCTTCAATCCCCGCCGGCCGGTTGCCAGCCGCCAAGTACACGTTTGCCGCCTCACTGAACCAAGCGAGTTTATCGTGTGGGCTCTCCTCCGTGCGCGCCAGCGCCAACAATTTCCCGGCGATCGCCATCAGCGCATCGCGCGCGTTTCCGGCGCGAAGCGCTTCGAGGTGTCTGGCGCAAATGGTGATGAAGGACGGATTCGTCTCGAGCATCGTAAGGCACGTGCCGGCGATTTGATCCGCGACGGCCTTGGACTTGGTGCGACGCCACTCCTCGACGAGTTCCGGCGGTGGCGCGAACGGAGACATCGTCGGCTCCCGTGGTTCCGCACCGACACGCTCCATCGTTGCGCGCGCCAGCGCGGCAGCATCTTCCTTGGCGCTCCACTTTTCCGCGCGCAGAGCCATTTCATTTAGGAGCGCCGGATCATCGGGCGGGGATGTCGCGATGGCATGCCAAATCGCTTTCAAACCGCGCGGACGAATCAACTCGCGATCCCACCTGTACAAATGGAATTCGTCCCAAAGCGTCGCGGCGACAAGCGCGATCTCCGGCGCATTGTCCGCGGCGTCGATAAACGCTTTGGTCTGAGGCTCGGCAAACGGATCGTCTTCGCGCTGCGCCGTACTCGCTAGCGCAATTGCTGCGATAGCGACGGGCGCAGGTGTTGTTCGGAGTTGAGATCGTCCCACGCTTCCGGTCGGCAACGGGACAGGCGTGCGGTAGTTCTGAACGGCCGACACCAGGCGTTCGCGATTGCCACGGATTAGCGAGGTGCCGCCCGAGCGAATGACGCCGAAGAGAAAATCGTCGTTCTCACTGAGCGCGGAGCTTCGCTCGATCAGGCAGACAGGAGGGTCATCCGCCTGGCCACAATCAGCGAAGGCCGTCTGTGTCATGGTCGGCGGTTCGTCCGCCAGCGTCAAAGCGTGCCAGGCGACGCCCGATGCGGCAATCACGGCGACGGCTGCGGCGACAATCAGGTTGATTCTTTGGTTCATCCCCACCCGATCCCAAAGAAAGCGGTGCTCAAATCCCGCGCACCAGCACGTCCACGCGGTCCGTCACGCCTTGCGGTGGTCCGCCGAACGCGAGCACGTCGACACGCTCCACCGGCACGCCCTTCGACACCAGATACGTCCGGATCGCGAGCGCGCGCGTCAGCGACAGACGCCGCGCTTGGCTGGAGTCGCCGCCGATCTTACCGCTAAAGGCAGCGAGCTTCACCCGCTCGCGCGACGACAACAGCCGCGCCGCCAACGCGTCGAGTGCGCTGTGAGCTTGCGGTGAAAGCGAACTGCCTTCCTTCGAGAACCGCACGCGGCTCAAAATCGAAAAGCCAGCCGTCGGATCGACAGGCGTACGCGATGCATTCGGATCGACCGCGACCCCGGTAATCTCGACCGGAAGCGTATCGTCGGTGACCGGCGTGCCGACTATCGTGACCGGCGCCGCGGGCGGCCGCGCCGGTTGCGCGGCGGCCTGCACGGCTTGCGTCGCCGGCGCTTCGACGGGCGCGGCGGCGGTCGGTGCAGCGGCGGCAAGCTCAGACCCAGGCTTCGGCCGCGGCAACGCAACGCCCGAGGCCGCCGTCAACGCGACATCGGCCGGCGCCGCATCCGTGATCGGCTCCATCACGCCGGGCTTTGGCCGCGGACGCGCCTGCGCGAGCGGTCGCATTTCTTCCGGCGACGGTTTGAACCGCGGCATGGGAACGGGCAGGGCGTTGAAATCGACGGTCACGTTCGAGCCCGCAGGCGGCGGGTCCGCGGCCCACACGGGCGCGGCGCAGCACGCAACGGCAACCAACGCTAAGACCGAACTGACTCGCATGTTCGCGACGATACAAGATCAGCGGCGGAACTTCACGCCGCTCGAAGCACCTTAAGCATACGTCCGTGCAAGGGGCCGCCGTTGGTGGCCAGGATCGTGCCGTTGGTTAGCATGTCCTGCCCGTCCGAAAGGTCGCTGACGATACCGCCAGCCTCGCGCAGGATCACGATCCCGGCCGCCACGTCCCAGGCCGACAGCGACCGCTCCCAGAACGCGTCCATCCGCCCGGCCGCAACCCAGGCCAGGTCCAAGGCCGCCGCCCCGAACCGCCGCACGCCGGCGACTTCGGCCATGACGGCGTTGAGTTCGGCCGAAAACTTCTCATGTCCCGGCCGGCCGATATGCGGAATGCCGGTGCCCACCAGGGCGACGTTCAGGTCGCGCCGCGCCGACACGCGCAGCCGCCGGTCGTTGAGCCAAGCCCCGCGGCCCTTCTCGGCCGTGAACATCTCGTCGGTGATCGGATTGTAGATCAGGCCGGCGACCAACTGCCCCTCGCGCTCGAGTCCGATCGACACGGCGAAATGCGGCACGCCGTGCAGAAAGTTGGTCGTCCCGTCCAGCGGGTCGATGTACCAGCGATGGGTCTTGTCCGGCCCTTCGATGACGCCGGACTCCTCCATCACAAAGCTGTAATGCGGCCGCGTGCGCAGCAGTTCGTCGCGGATCACGCGCTCAGCCTTCAGGTCGACCTTCGTGACAAAGTCCGCCGGACCCTTGCGCGAGATCTGCAAATTCTCGACCTCGCCGAAATCGCGCACGATCGCCTTCCCCGCCTTGCGCGCGGCGGCGATCATCACGTTCATCAGCGGGGAGGTGAGAGCGGCCATAACTACTCGGCGCGGCGCAGGTAAGAGGAATCGTCCGTCGACACGACGATCTTCGTGCCCGTCTCGATGAACGGCGGCACCATCACGCGCAACCCGTTCTCGAGCTTCGCCGGCTTGTACGACGACGCAGCCGTCTGTCCCTTCACGACCGGATCTGCCTCGACGATCGTGACGACCACGTTCGTCGGCAGCTTCACGCTGATCGGCTTGCCCTCATAGGACTCGACCTTCACTTCCATGCCGTCTTGCAGGAAGGCCGCGCGCTCGCCGACGAAGTCCTTCGGAATCTCGATCTGCTCGAACGATTCCTGATCCATGAAGGTCAGCATC
>JAEUMM010000349.1 GCA_016792645.1 Alphaproteobacteria bacterium
TGGCGCCGGAAGCGCAGGTGCATCGATCGTGGTGATGGTGCTCTTCAATGTCGGCGGCACGGTACGCGGAATAGCGGGGTCGTCACCGCCGCTGTCACAAGCGACCGCCATCATCGACACGAATATCGCCGGCAGCACGAACGACCGATAGCGCATGTCCCGCGCTCCCTTTGCTAACGCCGCGACAGGCTTCCACCCCGCGGATCTCGCAGAACTAAACGCGACCGCCCAACAAACGTTCCCGACCGCACCGTCCACCCCGGAAACCCGCCGCGATTGGCTTAACGACGTCGATAGATTTGCCCTAAGTGCGGCCGTAACTGTAACCGCACGGTGACTTGCCCGCGCGATCATGGAACGGCAAGTTCCCCGCCCGGCTCCCAGCAAGGAACCACGCGTGTTCAAGTTGTTGTTCGGCACTCTCGCCACGATCGCCGTCATCTGCGTCGGCACGGCGCTCGCCAGAGGCGTCCGCGACGCGACGCCCTTCCTGCCGGGTCACGTCTCGACGCCGGCCACCGAAGTGCGCGTCACCTTCAGCCCGGACGGCCAGCGCATGCTATGGGGCACGATCGGTTGGAAGGGCGGCCCCGGCGGCTGGGACATCTACGAGAGCGTGAAGACGCCGGAAGGTTGGAGCCCGCCGCACAGCGTCTCGTTCAATTCGACGGACAACGACTTCGACCCGTATTTCGCGCCCGACGGCGAAGGCATCTACTTCTTCTCGAGCCGCGAAGGCGGCCTCGGTAAAGACGACATCTGGTTCGCGGCGTTCGATCACACGACGGGCAGATACGACACGCCGATCAATCTCGGCCCCAACGTCAACAGTGCCGGCGACGAATGGGCGCCTGCTCTGTCGAACGACGGCCAGATTCTGCTGTTCTCATCCGACGGCCGCGGCGGCGAAGGCGGCCACGACCTCTTCTTCGCAGCACGCGAACGCGACGGCTGGGCGAAAGCCGAACCCGTGCCGCCACCCGTCAACGGCCCAAACGACGACTTCGACGCCACCTTCCTGCCCGACGACAGCGGCATCGTCATGTCATCCGGCAAGATCAAGATGGACGACGTAAAGCTCTATCTCTCGGTGATCACCCCAGGCGGCTTCGTCAAACCGCAAGTGATCGGCAACGAAATCAACTGCCCGACCGGCCTGACCCTCGGCCCGTCGATCTCCCGCGAAGAGCCAGCGATCCTCTACTTCAGCAGCAGCTGCCGCAAAGACGGCCCCGGCGGCATGGACATCTACCGCGCCCCCATGCCCGCCTACGATTGGAGCCGCGAGCGCAACATCCGCGACTGATCAACGCCAGTTTCGGTCGACCGTTCGCGCCACTGAGCGCGAGACAATCGGCAACACCGGCGGCTGAAAGTCGACGCGGTCGCGCTGCCGCAGCACGAGCGCCGCTTGCGTGCCGAGCAGTCTCTCGACGACACCCTGCCCCGCCGCGTCGAGTTCGGCGAACGCGCGACGCAGCACATCAAGACACCACGCCCGATAAGGACTCGCCTGCGTCTCGAACGAGGCGCCGCAATCGCTGAAACGCACCGTGCCATCCCCGCTGGCCACCGCGATCGCGTTCGCCGCCATGTAAGGAAGATGTGTGTCCGTGACGAGGCGCAACAACGGCCGGCATGCATCGGCCACACCGCTCACCTCACGCGCCCCGGCATAGGAGCCCGGTTCGATCGCCCACATCCGCGCGACCCAAGAAAGCGTCCGCGGCGCAACATCCCGCATGATCTTCGCCGGCGTCGGGTCGCAGAAGAAGTGCCGGAACATCGATCCGAACATACCGAAATCCGCTTCGGTCGGCCGATCGCCAAGCACGAAGGGTTGCGCGTCGAGCACGGCTTCCATCGCAGCCAAGCTTTCGAAGTAAAGCCGCTCGATCGCATGCCGCGTCGCCGGCGCAACCCCGTCCTTGCGCAGATAGACGCCCTGCTGCCGCCGCAAGATCAGTTGCCGCCGCAGCGCGAACGGCAACGGCACGTCGCGGAGCATCCCGCGCGCCAACCGCCCACTCATCAAACGCGCATCGTCGGCAAAGGCCCAGCGATAGTACAGCGCTGGCCGCCACAAAGACTCGTCGCCGAAATCCTCGATCAGCTGGGCAATGAACCGTGTCACAGGATCGCGCGGCGAGATCGCGGGTTCCGGAATCGTCGCCTCGAAATGCCGGATGATCAACGTCGTGTCGGTGAGCCAGGTCCCGTCGGGACACTCGATCTGAGGCATCTGCAGAACGCCGGTCGCCCGCCCGCAATCACGAAAACTGCCCGTGGTCATTTCGCGAAGGACATAAGCGATGCCCTTCGCTCGCAGATAGGCTTCAAGCTTTCCCGTGAAATACGAGAGATCAAGTCCGTGAACGACGATCGGCTTTATCATCCCAAAGCCAGGGGATCGCGAAGCACGGCGTCGTCAGATCGAGATCAAAACGGAATTTCGTCGTTCGGGTCCGACGAGAAGTCGCGCGCTTCGCCGCGGCCACCACCGCCGCCGACCGCGCGACGCGCACCGCCGCCGCCAGCCGCCGCGCCTTCCAGCGCCTGACCTTCGCCGCGTCCGTCGAGCATGACGAGTTCACCGCGGAATTTCTGCAGCACGACTTCCGTCGAGTACTGTTCCTGCCCGTCCTTGTTCGTCCACTTGCGGGTCTGAAGCTGACCCTCGAGATAAACCTTCGAGCCCTTGTGCAGGTACTTCTCCGCGACCTTCGCCAGATTCTCGTTGAAGATCACCACGCGATGCCACTCGGTCTTTTCCTTACGCTCGCCCGAGTTCTTGTCGCGCCAGCTTTCCGACGTCGCGACACGCAGGTTCACGACGGGCTCACCCGACGGCAGCTGACGCACCTCCGGATCCGCACCCAAATTTCCAACCAGGATCACTTTGTTGACGCCAGCCATCTCATACCTCTCTCGTTTCGCGCTTGACCGCAGGTATTAACCACCGATTTCGATGGCCCACCACGGCGATGACGAGATAATGTTCCCCAAACGTTCTCGAAGTCAAGTCATCATCTGTGGACCACGAAGCGGAACCTGGGCACCGCCGGAATTCAACGCCCGCTTGCGTTAGAGCCTGTGAGCCAAACCAAAGGCATACGCCCAGATGATCCGAGCGGCGCTTCTCCTCTTGTGTCTGCCGTTGCTGTTCGCCGCCGCAAGCGCAGACTCCAACGGCCTTGTGCGCCGGACGATTGTATCAGGCGGCGTCGAACGCAGTTATCAACTGCACGAACCGGCTCAGTCGTTGCCCGGCACGCGGCCGCTCGTCCTCGTCCTTCACGGCGGCGGCGGCAACGGCGTGATCAGCGCCGCGATGTCCGGCTTCAACGCAAAGGCCGACGCCGAAGGTTTCCTCGCCTTCTACCCCAACGGCAGCGGCCGCTTCGGTGAGCGCCTGCTCACGTGGAACGCGACGCACTGCTGCGCCTACGCGATGCGCGAAAACGTGAACGACGTCGCCTTCCTCGGCGACCTAATCGACGAACTCATCCGCCGCGATC
>JAEUMM010000395.1 GCA_016792645.1 Alphaproteobacteria bacterium
CCGGAACAACCGTAACGCTCGAAGCGGGCTTATTCAGCCGCGGCGCGCATGAACGGGTTGACGACGGCCGGGCGAACTTCCTTCGCCGCTTCGGCAAACGCCGTGAAACGCTGGCTCAGCGGTTCAGCAGCCTGCTTGGCCGCGTCCATGACCAGGTCGTTGACCTTCGTGGCTTGCGCGACATAGGCGTCAAGCGCCGACTTCGCGAAGTCGCTCTGCACTTCCCAAGCTTCATGCAGGCTCTTCGAACCCGAGATCGCCTTGAACGCGGCGACGCCGTCTTCGACCTGCTGCTTGGAGAAACTGACAAATTCGCTGTTGATACGTTCGAACGCTTTCGCGAACGACGCGGCGGACTGCATGTAAGCCTCGACGTTCGCCTTGCCGAAGCCGGCAAAACGCTCATACGCCTTCGTCCAATTCTCGATACCATTCGTCATAGCTTCGTTCCCATCTTTCATGACTTGCTCAACCGCCTCGGCGGCCTTCGGCTTCGTGGCCATTTGGGTTGTTCCTTTCATCTTTGCGTGCCCATGCAGCTCGCGGTTAGCGAACTCATGTTGCACTGCAGCATGATCGCATATGAGGCTGGGAGGCCTGAAAGTCAAGTAAAGATTGTGCAGCGCACCATAGATTTGGTCGTGGAACCGCGAGTCTCTTAACCAAAAGTAAAACCGCAAACAGGCATGATGGTTGCCAACGAATCACACGTCGCCAAAATGCGCGAACCGGACGAGGCATTTTCGCGAATTACGGGAATCTGTCGATGTTAACACTTTTCAATCGCCAAAAATCTGACAGAGTTGCGGCTTCGTTTGTGACGCGAGAGGGGGAAGACGGCCGAATGGTTGGTCTGCTTCTGACGGACGCGTTCGCCAAAACGATGAACCTCTAGGGGACGGGGTTTTCGTATGGTGTGGCGCGTACAGCCTTTGAAATTGCTGGTGTTGTTCCTGGTCGTGGCGGGCGTGATCCTGTCGTCGGCCGTGGACGCAGATGCCGCGCGCAAGAAAAAGAAGCGCACGCGCCACGTCGCGCCGCCCGCACCCTACGTCGAAAAATACGCAGCCATCGTCCTCGAGGCGAGTTCCGGCCGCATCCTGTATGAGCGCATGTCGAACGAAGCGCGCTATCCCGCGTCGCTGACCAAGATGATGACGCTCTATCTGCTGTTCGAGCAGCTGCAAAAGGGCGCCGTCACGCTCTCGACCCCGCTCACGGCATCGCAATACGCCTGTTCGCAAGAGCCGACGCGCTTGGGCCTCAAGCCCGGCGATCAAGTCACCGTCGAAGATGCGGTCAAGGCACTCGTGGTGCGCTCCGCCAACGACGTCGCCGTCATGATCGCCGAACACCTGGGCGGCAGCGAATACGCCTTCGCCTCGCGCATGACGCAGAAGGCGCGCGAGCTGGGCATGGCCCGCACGACCTTCGCGAACGCATCCGGCCTGCCCGACACCAGCCAAAAGTCGACCGCCTGGGATCTCGCGCTCTTGAGCCGTAGGCTCGTCACCGACTTCCCGCAATTCTATCCCTACTTCCGCGCGCAGAGCTTCACTTGGGGCGGTCGCAGCTTCGAAGGCCACAACAACCTGATGAAATTCTTCGACGGCGCCGACGGCCTGAAAACCGGCTACACGCGCGTCTCGGGCTACAACCTCGCCAGTTCGGCGACCCGCAAGGGTACGCGCCTGATCGCGGTCGTTATGGGTGGGCGCTCCGCGCGCGATCGCGACATCCAAAGCGCCGAGCTGCTCGAATCTGAGTTTTCGAAATTGGGCCTCGGTCGGCCGACACCTGTGATCATGGCGATGTCGCCGCTTGTCCTCGACGACGAGGAAGCAGCGGCAGCCGACCAAGCCGCATCGTCCTTCCGCCCCGACGCCTCGTCACCGGTCACGATGGCTGCCGCCAGCCCGCCGCCGGCACCCGTCGCCCCCCAGGCGCCGGCAACGGCCTCCATCGTGCCGCGTGACGTCGGCCAAGGCGACACGTCCGATCAGGTTCGTCGTGCACCGCCCGTGGTCAGCGGCGGCCAATGGGGCATTCAAGTCGGCGCGCATGTCGCGCGTGAGAAGGCCGAAACCCAACTGCGCGATGTGCAATCCAAGATGCGCGACCTGCTGGGAACAGCGAAGAGCGCCATCGTCGAACTTGACGTCCGCGGCGAGACGTTCTTCCGCGTCCGCTTCGGCGCCTTCACACCGGCCAAAGCGGAGTCGCTTTGCGATCAACTGCAAAAGCGCGGCACCAGCTGCCTCGTCGTCACGGAAGGCCCCTGGGACGCCGCCGACGCCCGCGCTTCGTTGCCGATCGCCGTCCGCTAAGGACGCGTCACTTTCGCTGTAGTCGCGACACGAAGGTGAACCCCTTCGGCGCCTTTGGCTGCTCGTAGTCGTACATGTTGATGTAGAGCTTTACGGGATCGGGCGCGCTACCGACCCAAACCGAATAGATGTCCAACAGCCCGCCGCCCATAATTCCATTGGGCGTCTCAAACCCACAACAACTGCCGTCGCGTTCAAAGCGAACGGACTCTCCATTCGGCCCACGCAGCAACATCAGATACTCGCGCTCCCGCGAAGGCCCGCCGCCGACCTTGATCGCATTGGACTCGGCGCGGCCGTAGGTCTCATCGGTCGAGATTTCGCTAATCGAAATGGGCGGCAAGGGCGCCTTGTCGGCGCGCGAGACCGGCACTGTCGTAACGCCCAACATGACGACAGTCAAAACCAGAAAGATC
The DNA here is from genome assembly GCA_016792645.1 of Alphaproteobacteria bacterium. Lineage (GTDB taxonomy): Bacteria > Pseudomonadota > Alphaproteobacteria > Micropepsales > Micropepsaceae > SZUA-430. The sequence continues at coordinate 2,744 of JAEUMM010000395.1, forward strand.
CGCCGCACGGCACGCCCCTATCTTGTGCGCCGACGGTACTGCCCTTGAGTGTGACCCGCAATTGGGCGCGTTCACCCGGCCGCCGCGACCTTCGACAGTCGCGCCAGACGCAGCGCGGCAACAAGCCCGCGCACCTCGGCCCGCGCCGCGACCTGGCTCATGGTAAGCCCGCGCGTCTTGCCTTCGATCAGATCCAGCACGGTCAGCCCCTTCGGAAACAACTCGCGGTAGATCACGCGTTCGCTCAAGCCCGGCGCCAGCCGGAAGCCGATGCGCTGAGACAACTTCGTCAGCGCCTCGCTCACCCGCCGCTGATTGCGCGTCTCGGTGCTCGACATGCGGTTGCGCACGACCAGCCAATCGATCGTCTTGCGCTTCTCGATCATGTGCCGCTTACGGCTCTCCCAAACGAACTCGGCGTAGATGGACGGCGCCTTCGCTTCGTAGGTCTCGGGATCGACGCCGGCCAGCAAATCGAAATCGACAAAGCTGTCGTTGAGCGGCGTCACGATGACGGATGCATTCGCATGCGCCGCGCGGCCCAGCGCCGTATCCGCGCCCGGACAATCAATGACGATCGCATCGCTTTCCGCCGACAATTCGCCGATGGCGCTCACCAACCGGCGCGCGTCTTCAACTTCGGCCAGCGACCGCGCCTCATGATCCGAGGGTGAAATCGACACAAGCTTGGGTAACGGAAACGCACGGCCCGCCCGCTCCGCCCATTGCGCACGATTGGCGAAAAAGTGCGAGAAGCTGCGCTGCCTGTGATCCAGATCGACCGCGCCGACGCGCATGCCCGCCGAAAGGAGTCCGGCAACGAGATGAATGGCGACGGTCGTCTTCCCCGACCCGCCCTTCTCATTCCCGACGACGATCACTGGTACGGGAAGCATCCCGCGCAAAACCCTCAGCCCGGCGCTGATTCGCCGAGTGAGAGCAAACTAGCATTGCCGCCCGCAGCCGTCGTGTTGGTGCATGCCGTCCGCTCCACGGCAAAGCGGTGCAGATAATGCGGCCCGCCGGCCTTGGGTCCGGTCCCGGACAACCCCTCGCCGCCGAACGGCTGCACGCCCACGACCGCCCCGATCTGATTGCGGTTTACATAAAGGTTGCCGACCCGCACCCGTCCACGCACGAAGTCGGCGGTCTCCTGAATGCGCGTATGCACGCCCAGCGTCAGCCCATAGCCTGTCGCGTTGATCGCATCGCAAACCTTGTCCAATGCGCTCGCCTCATAGCGCACGACATGAAGGATCGGTCCGAACACTTCGCGCTCCAGCTGCGAAATCGCATCGATCTCGAACGCGCGCGGCGCAAAGAAAAACCCGTCCTTCGTCTCCGCCGACAGCGAAGCCTCGGCGATCAACCGCCCATCGCGACCCATCTTCTTCGCATGCGCTTCAAGCATGGCGAGCGCCTCACCGTCGATCACCGGTCCGATATCGGTATCGAGCTTCATCGGATCGCCGATCTTGAGCTCGGCCATCGCACCCGCAAGCAACTTCAACACCCGCGGTGCAATGTCGTTCTGCAAGAACAACACCCGCAACGCCGAACAACGCTGCCCCGCACTATCGAACGCCGAGATCACCGCGTCACGCACGAGTTGCTCCGGCAACGCCGTCGAGTCCGCGATCATCGCGTTCAACCCGCCCGTCTCGGCGATAAACGGCGGTATGCCCCCATCGCGGTCGGCGAGCATCTTGTTGATGCGCTTGGCCGTATCGGTGCCACCCGTAAACGCAACCCCGGCAACGCGCGCATCGCGCACCAGCGTACCGCCGACCTCAGGTCCATCACCCGGCACAAGGTGCAACACGTCGCCCGGCACGCCCGCCTCATGCAGCAAGCGCGTCGCCGCAAACGCCGTCAGCGGCGTCTGCTCTGCCGGCTTCGCGACGACGGCATTGCCCGCCGCCAATGCGCCCGCAATCTGCCCGGTGAAGATGGCGACCGGAAAATTCCATGGGCTGATGCAAGCGAAAACGCCGCGCCCATGCATCGACAACTCGTTGCGCTCACCCGTCGGACCCGGCAGCACCTTCGGCGCGGAAAAATCCTCGCGCGCCAACCCGGCGTAGTAGCGCAAGAAATCGACAGCCTCGCGCACATCGGCCAACCCGTTGCCCGC